>CAYTAY010000005.1:0-43998 GCA_964435845.1 uncultured Azoarcus sp. | reverse complement strand
TTGAGCCCCTCGATGTAGTCGCGCGCATGGCGCTTTTCACCGGAGACCACCCTCCAGCCGGCACGATAGCCGCAGGCGCGGTAGTTCTTCGACAGACCGTTCATGGTGACGAAGAGCACATCATCAGCCAGCGACGCGATCGAGGTGTGGCTCGCGCCGTCGTAGAGCATCTTGTCGTAGATCTCGTCCGCGAACACGATGAGCTGGTTCTGCCGCGCGATCTCGACGATCTCCCGCAGCAAGCTCCCCGGGTAGAGCGCGCCAGTGGGATTGTTCGGGTTGATGATGACGATGGCGCGGGTGCTCGGGCCGATCTTGCGCCGTATGTCATCCAGGTTCGGCAGCCAGCCAGCCTGTTCGTCGCAGATGTAATGCCGTGGATGGCCGCCGCCAAGACTGACCGCCGCGGTCCACAAAGGGTAGTCGGGAGCCGGCACCAGGACTTCGTCACCATTGTTGAGCAGCGCCTGCATCGCCATGACGATCAGCTCGGATGCGCCGTTGCCGAGGTAGATGTCCTCGATGCCGACACCGGCGATGTTTTTCTGTTGGGTGTAGTGCATCACCGCCTTGCGTGCGGAGAACAACCCTTTGGAGTCGGAATAGCCCGACGCGTCGCGCAGGTTGTGGATGACGTCTACGACGATCTCCTCTGGCGCTTCGAACCCGAATGGCGCCAGGTTGCCGATATTGAGCTTGACCACCCGGTGGCCTTCGTCTTCCATCTGTTTGGCGCGCGCAAGCACCGGGCCTCGGATGTCGTAACAGACATCCGACAGCTTTGCGGACTTGCGCACCGCGCGCATGGCAGGGTCGGTGGTCTTGTCGGACTCGACAACCGTCACCGGCGCGAGCTGCAGCTTGTTGGTCACGCTCATGGCATTCTGTCCTTGCCTGGAGACTTTGAGGGCATACCCGGTGCGCCGGGCAGAAGATGCAAAAGGCTATAATGGTAGCCCAGCGCTGCGCCTGCAGCAATTTCAGGACACAGACGGTCGCGCCCGATCAATACCGGGTTGCGACTCGAAACCAGGATCGCGACCCGCATGAAGCTTCATCTCGACACACAATCCAACCTCAATCTGGTCACTGGCTACGGCGATGGTCACCTCCTGATCAACAAGGTGCGCCATGACGGCAATCTGGTCGTGACGCCTGCGGCTGTATCCCAGGGTTGGGCGGACGGCGGTTTCGACGGTCTCGTCGCCGAAGACTTCGCGCGTCTGCTGGGATGGTCACCTGAAGTGGTCCTGGTCGGCACCGGAAGCCGGCTGCGCTTTCCGCCGCATGCCCTGCTCCGCCCGCTGATCGATGCCGGCGTAGGCTTCGAGATTCTGGATTTGCCTGCCGCCTGCCGGACCTACAACGTACTCGCGAGCGAGGGGCGCACGGTATTGGCTGCGATGATGTTCGACTGACGCCCTGCCTACCAGAACACCCAGAACAGGAACATCCCCAGGGCGATTCGGTAGATGACGTAAGGCAGCATGCCGGTGCGTGACAGCAGGCGGATGAAAAAGGCGATGCAGTAGTAGGCGCTGACGCCGGCGACCACCGCACCGAGCAGGGTCATCGTCCAGTCGATATCACCCGGTTCGCGCACGATGTCCCGCGCAATCAGCACGTTGGCTGCGATCAGCGTCGGGATGGACAACAAGAAGGAAAATCGCGCCGCGGCCTCGCGAGTCAGGCCCAGCATCAGCCCTGCGGTGATGGTGATGCCAGAGCGCGACGTACCGGGAATCAGCGCGATGGCCTGCGCGACACCGACGAACAAGGCGGTGCGCCAGCCGATGCTGTCTTCGGTGCGCACCTTGCGTCCCGTGACGTCCGCCCACCACAGCGCGAGGCCGAACACGATCGCGGTGGTCGCGATCACCAGCGGACTGCGCAGCACCGTCTCGATATAAGACTTTGCCAGCACACCCGTCAGCACCACCGGGATGGTGCCGAGCACGACCGCCCAGGCAAGACGGGCATCACTGTTCGGCTGGCCGCGGAAAGACCCCAATACCGCCATAGCCATGCGCATCAGTTCGTGCCGGAAATAGACGACCACTGCGACCAGCGATCCGAGGTGAACCGCCACATCGAAAGCCAGCCCCTGATCGGGCCAGTCGGTGAGCACCGGCACCAGGATGAGATGCGCCGAGCTCGAGATCGGCAGAAATTCGGTGATACCCTGGACCAGGGCAAGCACGAGGGTCTGAAAGAAGTCCACGGGGGTCTTGAATCCAAAAGGCTATGGCGAAATCCGGTGATGATAGTCCATCGACTTGTGCGACGCAGCAACGATGCCATGCGGGCATGGCCAATCGCATGATCACGATCGCGATCACATGCCGACCTGGAGGGCATTCATGCGATCGCCCTGGCCATGAGGGCATGGGTCGGGCGGGGATCGCCATAGCGGCGCGATTGTCAAAGCAACGACAAGTCCGTTACGCTGCAACCGTATCCTAGCAGCCTGCCGGAGTGCTGATCCGCTGCGCCAGCGGGAGAGGCTGCCCATATCCGCCCGGTTTTTCGTTGCATAGAACCACTATGCGCCTCAAAACCGAACGAATCTGGCCTCGCTCTTCCACTCGGCTCGCGACGATCGCTCAAGCCCGGCAGGCTGCTGGGGCGTCACGAACCCGCCCTCCCCCAACATGGAAGAAGACAGAATGAGCAACAACACCAACACTCCGGCACCCGATTTCACGCTGGCGGCGACCGGCAACACCACGGTCGAGCTTTCGGCCCTGCGCGGTGCCAAGGTGGTGCTTTACTTCTACCCCAAGGACAACACGCCCGGCTGCACCAATGAAAGCGCCGCTTTTCGGGACCATCACGCGGCCTTCCAGGCTGCCGGCTGCCGGGTGTTCGGCATCTCGCGTGATGGCATGAAGTCACACGAGAACTTCAAGGCCAAGCTGGGCCTGCCGTTCGAACTCATCTCCGACCCCGACGAAGTGGCCTGCGAAACCTTCGGGGTCATGAAGATGAAAAACATGTATGGCAAACAGGTGCGCGGAGTCGAACGCAGCACCTTCGTGATTGGGGCCGATGGCCGGACTGCTCGCGAATGGCGCGGTATCAAGGTTCCCGGGCACGTCGAGGAAGTGCTCGCCTTCGTCCAGACGCTCTGAACCGCCACATCCCACGGGAGCCAATCCATGCCCAAGCGCAAGCCCCGCACCTACGCCAACAAGCTCTTCGTGCTCGACACCAACGTGTTGATGCATGACCCGACCAGTCTGTTTCGCTTCGAAGAGCACGACCTTTTCGTGCCCATGATGACGTTGGAAGAACTCGACTCGAACAAGAAAGGCATGTCCGAGGTCGCCCGCAACGCGCGCCAGGCAAGCCGGATGATGGACGAGATCGTGTCCTCCGCGATCGAGAGCCTGAAAGACGGCATCCCGTTGCAGGACCCCTCCCGCGGCATGGCGAACGGCAAGCTGTTTCTCCAGGCCGAGGCCATCCGCTACGAGTTGCCCGACGTCCTGCCCACGGTCAAGGGCGACAATCAGATCCTGGCGGTGATGATGCACCTGGCCCAGCGTTTTCCCGGACGCGAGGTCATCCTCGTATCCAAGGACATCAACATGCGCATCAAGGCGCGTGCGCTGGGTCTGGAAGCGCAGGACTACTTCAACGACAAGGTGCTCGAGGACAGCGACCTGCTCTACACCGGCTCCCGCGAACTGTCGGCTGACTTCTGGGACAAGCACGCCAGGGGCATGGAATCGTGGAAGGAAGAAGGCCACACCTACTATCGCATCGAAGACGGCATCTGCGCCGAGTTGCTGCTCAACGAGTTCCTGTATCAGGACGCGCCGACACCGCTGGAGGTGTGGGTCAAGGAAAAGGAAGGCAAGCGCGCGCTGCTCGAAACCCTGACTGACTTCAGCCACGCCAAGAACAGCGTATGGGGCATCACCACCCGCAATCGCGAACAGAACTTCGCGATGAACCTGCTGATGCACCCAGAGATCGACTTCGTCACCCTGCTCGGCCAGGCTGGAACCGGCAAGACACTGCTCACGCTCGCCGCTGCACTGACCCAGGTGCTGGAGACCAAACGCTACTCCGAGATCATCATGACCCGGGTCACCGTGCCGGTCGGTGAGGACATCGGCTTTCTACCCGGCACCGAAGAAGAGAAGATGGCGCCCTGGATGGGCGCGCTGGAAGACAACCTCGACGTACTCAATGGCACGACCGGCGAAGGCGGCGAATGGGGTCGCGCGGCCACTCGGGACCTGATCCGCTCGCGGATCAAGATCAAGAGCCTGAACTTCATGCGCGGGCGCACCTTCATCAACAAATTCCTGATCATCGATGAGGCGCAAAACCTCACGCCCAAGCAAATGAAAACCCTGGTGACCCGAGCCGGCCCCGGTACCAAGGTGGCCTGCCTCGGCAACATCGCGCAGATCGACACGCCCTATCTCACGGAAGGCAGTTCCGGACTGACCTTCGTCGTTGACCGCTTCAAGGGCTGGACCCATTCCGGGCATATCACCCTGCAGCGCGGCGAACGCTCCCGCCTGGCGGATCACGCCGCTCAGGTGCTCTAGCAGCCTGTCGGAGTGCGCCGTGCAAAGGCGCTGACGCGAGAGTGCAAGGTCATAGAGAGCGATCAACCGAGGTTTCCAGGATAATGGGGGTTTCAACGCCGGCACCGGAGCAAATCATGGCCGCAACAGCACCGGAACTACTTACCGGGGCAAGCTCGGAGTTTCTGAAGCGATTCGCGCCCTTCAACCAGATGGAGCCCGAGGCCCTGGCCTTTTTGGGCGAGCGGGTGCACCTCGCCTACCATCTGGCCGGTAGCGTCATCCTGAGCCCGGCCATGGGTACGCCGGAGCATTTTTTCATCATCCAGCGCGGTAAGCTCCAGTCTCGCCCGGCAGCCTCCACGCCGGGGTTCGAACTGGCCTCGATGGCGCTCGGTCCGGGCGAATGCTTCCCGGTCGGGGCGATCTCGGCGCAGCGGGCGTCGACCAACCATTACGTCGCGCTCGAAGACAGCTTCGTTTTTCAGTTGCCGGCTGATGACTTCCGTAACCTGATGCGGATCAGCCCGGTCTTCCACCTGTTCTGCACCCAGTACATCGCCAGCCTGCTCAACCAGTCCCGCCAGCAGTTGCAGACCGCTTTCTCGCAGCGTACGGCCGAGCAGCAGACCATGGCCGCGACCTTGTCCGAGCTGATAAAGCACGAACCGATTCATGTCCCCCCGGAGATGTCGGCACGAGCCGCCCTGGAGGTCATGGCGCAACACAGCCTGGGATGCCTGGTGATCGTCGATGACGCCATCCGGCCGCTCGGGGTACTGACCCAAAGCGATCTTCTGCCTCGGGTGGTGCTGCCGGGGTTCGATCTCGAAAGGCCGATCGTCGAATTGATGACTGCGGGACCACACACGCTCAGCGCAACCGCATCGGCCTATGAGGCCGTGCTGGAAATGACCACCCACGGCGTGCGCCACTTGCTCGTGGTCGACAGCCACGGCAGCCTCAAAGGCGTGGTTTCCGAGCGCGACCTGTTCGCCCTGCAACGCGTCAGTCTGCGTCAGGTCAGGGCCAACATCGACAGCGCAGCCGACCCGGAGGCTTTCCGTGTTGCCAGTAGCGACATCCGCCAACTCGCGCTGAACCTGGTCGCGCAAGGCATCGGCTCCGAGCAACTCACTCAGTTCATCTCTGCGCTCAACGATGCACTGACCCGCAGAATCATCCGTCTAGAGCTGGAACGCCACGATTTGCAGGGCGTCGACCTCGCGTGGCTGGCTTTTGGCTCCGAGGGCAGGCACGAGCAGACTCTCTTCACCGATCAGGACAATGGTCTGATCTTCGTTTGCGACGACGCCAATGCGCGCGAGCCACTGCGCCAACGGCTGCTCTCATTCGCACGCAGCGTCAACGAAACACTCGCCGCATGCGGCTTCCCGTTGTGCAAGGGCAATATCATGGCAAGCAACCCGGAGCTTTGCCTGACGCCGCGCGAATGGCAACGCCGCTTCGACAGCTGGATCGGAGAGCCCGACCCGCAGGCGCTGCTGAATGCGTCGATCTTTTTCGACTTCCGGGTCATCCTGGGCAAGGAACAACTCGGCGACAAGCTTCGGGCCTGGCTGAACAAGGCGGCGAGCCGCAATCCGGCTTTCCTGCGCATGATGGCTGGCAACGCGATCAGCGTCGCGCCGCCGCTGGGCCGCATTCGGGATTTCGTTCTCGAGGATGATGGCATGATCGACCTCAAGACCGGTGGCGCCCGGCTTTTCGTCGATGCCGCGCGCATTCTCGCGTTACGCGCCGGAGTGAGTTCCAGCAGCACCGCCCAACGGCTACGCCAGGCAGGCGCCAAGATCGGCATGCAGCCGGACGAACTCGCGGCCTATATCGACGGTTTCCACTTCATCCAGCTGCTGCGCCTGCGGTCGCAACACCTCGGAGATCAGGAGGTCAGCGGCCAGGACAATCGTATTCGCCCTGACGAACTCAACGAGCTGGATCGGCGCATTCTCAAGGAAACCTTCCGGCAGGCGCGAAAGCTGCAGAACCGTCTCAAACTGGACTACCAACTGTGAAGGCAAACTGGCTGTCGCGTCTGCTCACCAGTCGGGGCGACGATTCAGGACTCGACATTGCGCTGCGCGAGACGCTGTCCGCCTGGCAGTCGACGCCGCCCGCCGACGAAGCAAAATCGCACTTCGAAACCCGCTACGTGGTACTCAACACCGAGTCATCGGGTCTCGACGTGGAGCGCGACCAATTACTCTCCGTTGGCGCCATCGCCCTGGAGTCCGGCACCCTGGTTGCGGAGGACAGCTACTATGCGGACATCGGCAACGACGCCGCCACGGTGCTCGTGAATCTGCTCACGTTTGCCGGTTCCGGCCCGGTTGTGGTATACAGCGCAGGGTTGAACAAGGCGATGCTCGAGCGCGAACTGGAAACTCAGTTGGGTATCATGCCCGACTGGATCTGGCTGGATCTTTACTGGCTGCTCCCGGCGCTGTTTCCTGAGCGAATTGCACGGCCGACGCGTCTTGTCGAATGGATGCGCTCTTTCGGCATAGAAACCTTCCAGCGCCATCATGCCCTCGGCGATGCCTACGCAATCGCCCAGCTGATGCTCGCTGCCGAAGGTCGCGCAACCCGCAGGAGTTACACGAGTCCGAGGAGCCTCGCCGAATTGGAACGGAAACAAAAACGACTTCACAACCGATAACGGAAACAACTGTGCAACAAAGATGAATTCACGGATCAAGCTTGCTGCAGCGCTCGTCATCGGGCTCGGGATGTGTTCCTCCGCCGCCCTTGCCGAAGAGTCTCCTCGCGCACCCTATGTCAACCTGAAGTATCCAATTCAGACCGAGGACCTCCGCAGCCCCTCGGAAGCACTGGTGCGACACGGCATGACCTATGTCGGCGTGCGCTATCGCTTTGGCGGCACCACGCGCGAGACTGGTCTGGATTGCAGCGGCTTGATGCTCAACGTGTTCCAGCACGCAGGCGTCGATTTGCCCCGTCGTGCAACGGACATGGCCAGGCTCGGCATCAAGGTCGACAAACACGACCTGCAGCCGGGTGATCTCGTGTTCTTCAACACCCGCAGGCAGGCCTATTCCCACGTCGGCCTCTATGTCGGCGACGGACAATTCCTGCATGCCCCGTCCAGTGGCGGTCAGGTTCGCCTCGAAGACATGAAGGGCCGCTACTGGGTTGCACGCTACAATGGTGCGCGCCGTCTGATCGAGGACGAAGGCAATAGCTGAATTCAGCGCTGGAAAGACCAGTCTTCGACCGGGCCACGGACCAACGGGTTCTCAGCGCTTACAATGCGATCAGACAGTGTCACAAGCCGGCATTGGCCGCCGTCGAAGCCTTCTCAATGACGCCGCCCCTGCTTGCGGGTCAGCTTGATGGCTTTCGAGTCCGAGAGCTTGGCCGCGCAGCCTTCACAGTTGGCCGGGTCGAATCGCTTGCTCAGAGTCTGTTGCAAAGCACATACCGACCGACGACAGCAGACGAGCGTAACCTGCTCACGTTGTGCGGCTTCGCGAAACCGCCGCATCACGTTGTGGCCCAGAAAGTCTGTAAACAGAATCACGACATCGGTACCCACGGGAAGCGGAACTGAGCGCCTCTGGTGAGTACTGTCGCGGCCACTGACGTGTCCGACGATCCGGATTCCGAACTGATTCAACACTTCCGGAATGTTGCCAAGCCGGTCGGCGCCGACGACAAGCGCATTCATGCGAAGCTCCTGTATGGGAATAATTATCATTATCGTGAAGCAAAACAAAAGTTCTTGCAACTAGTAATCGTTCTCGTTATGATTCATACACTCTCAACCCACCCAGAAGGTGTTCGCACTATGAAGAAAAACGTCCTTACCCTCTCGATCGCCATGATGCTCGCCGTCTCGGGCCAGGCTTTCGCAGCCGATCAGGAGCTCAATGTCTACTCCGCACGCCACTACCAGACAGATGACGCGCTGTACGGCGAATTCACCGCCCAGACCGGCATCAAGGTCAATCGAATCGAGGCCCGTGATGACGAACTGCTCGAGCGTCTTCGCAACGAAGGCGACAACAGCCCGGCAGACGTTTTCATCACGGTGGATGCTGCCCGTTTGACCGCCGCCAGCGAACTCGACCTTTTCGCCCCAGTCGAGTCCGAAGAGCTGGCTGCGCGCATTCCCGAGCACCTGCGCACCGACACTTGGATTGCCTTCTCCCAGCGTGCACGCGTCATCGTTTACAACCCCGAACTGGTTGACGGCGCCCTGGTTCAAACTTACGAAGCACTCGCCGACCCCGCCCTGCGCGGCAAGGTCTGCACCCGCTCCGGCAGCCACCCCTATAACCTGTCGCTTGGCGCCGCCCTCATAAACCAGATCGGCGCAGAGGCCACCGAGGAATGGGCCAAGGGCATCGTCGCCAACTTCGCGCGCCCCCCTCGTGGCGGCGACACGGACCAGATCCGTGGCGTTGCAGCCGGCGAATGCGGCGTAGCCATTGCCAACAGCTACTACTTCGTCCGCCTGATGAACTCCGACAAGGCCGAAGACCAGCAGGTCATCGAATCCGTCCGTTTCGTGTGGCCGAACCAGGAAACCTGGGGCACCCACGTGAACGTCTCAGGGGCCGGAATGCTGAAGAATGCGCCCAACAAGGAGGCTGCGCGCAAGTTTCTCGAGTATCTGGCCTCGGACCAGGCGCAGGTCTATTTTGCCGACGGCAACAACGAGTGGCCGGCAGTGCCGGGCGTGAAGGCGGACAACCCTGCCCTCGAAAGCCTCGGCGAGTTCAAGGCCGACACCACTCCGCTGCAAGAGCTTTCGGCGAACATCGCCGAAGCCCAGCGCATCTACGACCGCGCCGGTTACCGCTGATACCGCGCTGATACCGTCATCGCGCCAAAGCCAGCCGCCTCCGGGCGGCTTTTCTTTGCCGCATCACCGCCGGCCTTCGGCAGCATTCACCATGCCGTCGTGGGTCACCGGTGCAGCCTCAGGTGTGCCTGCTGGCACTCGAGTCTTGCCGGCCCCACGTGTCTTCACGATCTGTCGTGACAGAATGAACATCGGAATCAATCCGACCACTACGATCGTCAGCGCAGCTGTCGATGCTTCTGCCAGTCGCTCGTCGGCAGCCAGCGTGTGGGCTTGTGTTGCCAGAGTATCGAAGTTGAAAGGACGCATCACCAGTGTGGCCGGCAACTCCTTCATGACGTCGACGAACACGAGCAGCCCCGCGGTCAACAGACTGCCGCGCAACAAAGGAATATGGACCCGTCGGAGCGTGACGAACTTGCCATGTCCCAAGCTACGAGCCGCATCGTCCATGCTGGGCGTGATCTTGCCGAGGCTTGAATCCACGGTATGCAATGCAATCGCCAGGAAACGCGTCAGGTAGGCGTACACCAGCGCGGCGATCCCGCCGGTCAGCACCAGACCCGGGTTGACGCCGAAGAAGTTCTCCCATCCGGACGCGATGAAGTGATCGAGACGGGTCACCGGGATCAGCACCCCCACCGCAATCACCGAACCCGGTACCGCATAACCCAGACCAACAATCCGGTTGGCCGCGGCAGGCACCGGCGAGCGCGCCAGACGCGACGCATAGGCGAGCAGCACCGCAATGCCCACCGCAAGCACTGCGCTGACCGCAGCCAGCAAAAAACTGTTGCGTGCCAGCGTGAAAAAGCGCGGACCGAACTGGGCATCACCTTCGACAAGCGCCATCTGCAGCAACAGCCCACCCGGCAGCAGGAAACCGAGCAGCAAGGGCATGAAGCAAGCAAAGCTCGCCAGCCAGCCGCGAGCCCCCACCAGCGCGATTCGGGCCGGTGGGCCTGCCTGCCTGGAGGTGTTGTTGAAGCGCGCACGCCCCCTGCTGAGATGTTCGAGCACCAGCACCAGAATCACGAATCCCAGCAGGAGTGCCGCAAGCTGAGCAGCCGCGGCTCGGTCGCCAAGCGAAAACCAGGCGCGATAGATGCCCGTGGTGAAGGTCTGCACCCCGAAGTAGGCAACGGTGCCGTAGTCAGCGAGTGTTTCCATCAATGCCAGCGCCGTGCCGGCAACCAGTGCGGGACGCGCAAGCGGCAGCGAGACCTTGAAGAAACAACGCCACGGACCCAGACCCAGCGAGCGCCCCGCTTCGAGCATCCCGCCGGCCCGCTCCAAAAACGCGGTGCGGGCCAGCAGATAGACATATGGGTAGAGCACGAAAATGAACATCGCGACCGCGCCGCCGACCGAGCGCACGTCGGGAAACCAGTAGTCGCCAGCGCGCCAGCCGAAAGTCTCACGCAACCAGCTCTGCACCGGCCCCACGAACTGCAGGAAATCGGTGTACGCATACGCCATCACGTAGGCGGGTACTGCCAGCGGCAACACCAGGGCCCACTCGAAGAAGCGCCTGCCCGGAAAATCATGCATGGTGGTCAGCCACGCTGCGGTAATGCCGATACTGGAAACCCCCAGCCCGACACCCAGGCAGAGGATGATGGTGTTGCGAATGAACTCCGGCAGCACCGTCTGCGCCATATGCGACCATGTATCCGATGTGCCTGCGACGAGTACGTTGGAAAATACCGACAGCACCGGCATGGCGATCAGCACCGCGACGATGAAACCGAAGACCGTGAGCGAAGACCACCCGGTCATGAACTTTCGTATCGAGGCCAATGCCTTCATAGTGATCCTTGCTTGTCCCGACCTTCGGGAATCTATGCCTCTGGCCGCCGTCGCACCCGGAGCACAATCCGCGTGTCGCCAAGAGGTGGGTTTTCTCGCCAATCACATTCAAGCGAATTACGGAATTATAATGGATCGCATTAAGGATGGCCGGCAGCGGTCGCCCTGCGAAGACGGAGACGCCTGAAAGACATGTCACACCTCGAACTGGTCGATATCGAACTGGCCTTCGGTGAGCACAGCGTGGTGCATCACCTGTCGCTTTCGCTTGATCAGGGACGCATCGGTTGCCTGCTTGGCCCGTCCGGCTGCGGCAAGACCACGGTGCTGCGCTGTATCGCCGGCTTCGAAAGAATCAAGAGCGGACGTATTCTGCTCGATGGCAAGCTTGTCAGCAGCAGCGACTTGCACCTCGCGCCGGAAAGCCGTCGCATCGGCATGGTGTTCCAGGACTATGCGCTCTTCCCGCACCTGACGATCAGCGAGAACATCGGTTTCGGACTCCGCGGCATGCGCAGTGGCGAACGCAGCGGCCGAGTGCGGGAACTGCTCGCGCTCGTCGGCCTGCTCGGCCAGGGGAACAAGTACCCGCACGAGATGTCCGGCGGCCAGCAGCAGCGTGTCGCCCTTGCCCGCGCCCTGGCACCAAGGCCCCGCCTGTTGCTGCTGGATGAGCCCTTCTCGAACCTCGACGTGGAGTTGCGCGAAAGACTGTCCCACGAGGTTCGTGACATCATCAAGGCAACCGATACCACCGCAGTGCTGGTCACGCATGATCAGCATGAAGCCTTTGCGGTGGCCGACGAGATCGGTATCATGAACCGGGGCCATATCCAGCAGTGGGACACACCCTACAACCTATACCACCAACCGGCCAACCGTTTCGTCGCCGACTTCATCGGCCAGGGCGTACTGCTCCCGGCGGACGTCATCAACGATCATCAGGTCAGGATCGAACTCGGTACGCTCAACAGCGTCATTCCGGTGGAGTGCAGGGTCGGTTGCGGAGACTGTGATCGCAGTTGCCCGGTGGAGGTCTTGCTCCGCCCTGACGACATCATTCACGACGATGCGAGCACGATGAAGGCCAGGGTGGTCAAGAAGGCGTTCCGTGGCGCCGACATCCTCTACACCCTGGAGCTCTCAAGCGGCATGAGGGTGCTGTCGCTCGTGCCGAGCCACCATAACCACGGACTCGGTGAAATGATCGGCATCCGTCTGGACGTCGACCACGTCGTGACCTTCCACGAGGACTCGGAAGAAGCCGCGCACGCCCAGGCAATCAACGCTCTCATTAGTTGATGATCCCTTGGCTTGACGGGCAGCCCGATTTTCCCCCCGCGGCTTGCGCACTGCGCGAGCCCAACGGGCTGCTCGCCGCCGGCGGCAAGCTCTCGCCTGCATGGCTGCTTGCTGCCTATTCGAGGGGCATCTTTCCGTGGTATTCGGAAGGCGAACCGCTGTTGTGGTGGAGCCCGGACCCGAGGCTGGTGCTGATACCCAAGCAAATCCGGATCTCCCGAAGCCTGCGAAAGGTGCTGCGCAGCGGGCGTTACCAGATTCGCTTCGACACCGACTTCGGAGCGGTGGTCCGGGCGTGTGCTGCGCCGCGCACGCAGCAAGGCGGCACCTGGATCACAGCGCAAATGCAGTCAGCTTACATTCGCATGCACGAACTCGGTCATGCACACAGTGTTGAAGCCTGGCTTGAGGGGCGGCTCGTCGGCGGACTCTACGGTATGGCGCTCGGTCGGGCTTTTTTTGGTGAATCCATGTTCAGCCTTGCAAGCGACGCATCGAAATGCTGTCTCGCATGGCTCGCCCGTTTTCTTGACGCGCACGATTTTGCAGTAATAGATTGCCAGATGACGACGCCGCATCTATTGTCCCTCGGTGCCGAGGAGGTTCCAAGAGCGGTGTTCGTGTCCGCGCTGCAGGGCCTGGTCACCGGCGGCGGGGCACCGGCCCCGTGGCCGGAACTACCGGCAGGCATCGCGTTCTGAGAATAGCGATAGCAGCCTGACGTCAGGCTGCCCACGGAGACAGCAACAGGCAAAACAGCACACCTACGATGCTGAACGACTACCCCTACGCCCTGATCCAGTTCTACGCCACCGCGCCCTATGCGTGCTCGTACCTGCCCGACCATGTAGCCCGGTCTCAGGTCGCGACCCCGGGGCACCTCATCGATACGCCGATCTACAGCGAACTTGTACGCAATGGCTTCAGGCGCAGTGGGGTATTCACCTACCGCCCCTATTGCGACAGCTGCCGCCAGTGTGTGCCAGTGCGCCTCGCGGTGAACAGTGTGGTCCTGGACCGCAGCCAGCAGCGGGCGCTCAGGCGACACGAGCATCTGGTGGCGAACGAACGGCCGCTCGCCCTCGAGCAGGAGCACTACGCGCTCTACCAGCGCTATCAGGCCAGCCGTCACGCGGGCGGCGGTATGGATCTCGACAATCAGGAGCAGTATTCGCATTTCCTGCTGCAGACCAACGTCGACACCCGTCTGGTCGAGTTCCGCGAACCGGGCGGTATGTTGCGCATGGTCTGTGTCGTCGACCGGCTCGCCGACGGGCTGTCCAGCGTCTATACTTTTTACGACCCCGATGTCGCTTCCGCATCCTTTGGCACCTATGGCGTACTGTGGCAGGTCGAGGTGTGCCGCAGGCTCGGATTGCCCTATCTCTACCTCGGCTACTGGATCCGCGACAGCGCCAAGATGGCGTACAAGGTCCGATTCAGGCCACTCGAAGGTCGAATTGGGGGACAATGGCAGGTTATCGGGCCAGACACGCAGGCCTGACCAGGGCCCTGCGGGCTGGCGACCGGCGATCCGCTCGCACGCGCAGCGCACCTTCGCCATCCAGCCAGATCAGACCATGCTCTACAGCCTTGCCCGCCCCCTGCTTTTTTTACTCGACGCCGAGAGCGCACACGATCTCACGATTTCCGGCCTCGCCACGGCGGGGAGAATGCTGCCGTCCAGGCCGCCGGTCGAATCGAATCCGGTCGAAGTCATGGGCCTGCGTTTTCCCAACCGCATCGGCCTGGCCGCCGGTCTGGACAAGAACGGCGAGGCGGTGGACGGACTGGCACGCATGGGCTTCGGGTTCATCGAAATCGGCACCGTCACGCCACGCGCCCAGCCCGGCAACCCCAAGCCCCGACTGTTCCGCCTGGCGGCTTCTCAGGCGATCATCAACCGCATGGGTTTCAACAACCATGGCGTAGACGCCCTGTTGGCAAACATTCGTACCCGCCGGTTCGCCGGCATCCTGGGCATCAACATCGGCAAGAACTTCGACACGCCGATCGAGAAAGCCACCGACGACTACCTCGCCTGCCTCGACAAGGTGTATGCCCACGCGAGCTATGTCACGGTCAACATTTCATCGCCCAATACCGCCAACCTGCGCCAGCTCCAGGGCGCTTCAGAACTCGATGAACTGCTCGGTCGCCTCAAGCAGCGGCAGCAGTCGCTGTGTGACGAGCAAGGCCGCTACGTCCCCCTGGTGCTGAAAATCGCGCCCGATCTGGAGAGTGAGCAGATCATCAACATCGCCGACGCATTGCGTCGTCACCGTATCGACGGTGTCATTGCAAGCAACACCACGATTTCACGCGAACGCATCGCTGACGACCCGCTCGCGGCGCAACAGGGCGGGCTCTCCGGTGCGCCACTGTTCGAAAAATCCACTGAAGTCGTAGCCATCCTGGTGCGCACGCTTGCCGGCGAACTGCCGGTCATCGCCGCGGGAGGCGTGGTCGACGGCAAGGGAGCCAAAGCAAAGCTCGACGCGGGTGCGCACCTGGTCCAGCTCTACAGCGGCCTCATCTATCGCGGCCCTGACCTGGTCACCGAATGCGTCGCTGCAACCCGCTGAACCTCCGGGATACCGAGTCCCTCACCCCGTCAGGGTTGAGTGGGGCCACGCGGCAGGCGATAATCAGGCGCTGACCACCAGATCGCATCATGAGCAGCTACATATTCGTCGTCATCGGCGCCGTCCTCGTTAACAACGTCGTACTTGTCCGCATGCTCGGCCTGTGCCCCTTCATGGGCGTGTCGAAGAAGCTCGAGACGGCAATCGGCATGGGCGCGGCAACGACTTTCGTGCTCACTCTGGGGGCCGGCACCAGCTACCTCATCGACACCTACCTGCTGGCACCGAACGAGCTCACCTACCTGCGCACGCTGTCATTCATCGTCGTCATCGCGGGCATCGTCCAGCTCACCGAACTCGTTGTCGAGAAGACCAGCCCCCTGCTGCATCAGGTGCTCGGTATCTATCTGCCGCTCATCACTACCAACTGTGCGGTGCTTGGGGTGCCGCTGCTCAACGTCGGCATGAACCACAACCTGCTCGAATCCCTGCTCTTCGGTTTCGGCTGCTCGGTGGGCTTCACGCTGGTACTGGTGCTCTTCGCCGGCATTCGCGAGCGCCTCGACGGCGCCGACATCCCCGCCCCCTTCAAGGGCACCGCGATTGCTATGATCACCGCAGGCCTGATGAGTCTTGCCTTCATGGGCTTCGCCGGCCTGGACCGCTTCAACTGAACTGGGCCTGGGGACAGATGTTCGAGGACGGCTTGCCAACGACGATGCCAGGCGCCCAGCGGAGGACCAGGACATGCTGACTGCGTTGTTCGTCATGGCTGGCATCGCCGTCGTCCTCGGTGCGGCGCTCGGCTATGCGTCGATCAAATTCAAGGTCGAGGGGGATCCGCTGGTCGACAAGATCGACGCCATCCTGCCCCAGACGCAATGCGGCCAGTGCGGCTACCCCGGGTGCAAGCCCTATGCCCAGGCAATCGCCAACGGCGAGGCCGACATCAACCAGTGCCCGCCGGGCGGCGAGGAAGGCATTCGCTACCTGGCCGACCTGCTCGGGCGTGAATTCAAGCCCTTGTCCGAAGAGCACGGGGTCGAGAAACCCAAGTCTGTAGCCCTGATCGACGAACAGACCTGCATCGGCTGCACCCTGTGCATCCAGGCCTGCCCAGTCGACGCCATCGTCGGCGCTGCCAAGCAGATGCACACCGTCGTCGAACCGCTATGCACCGGCTGCGAGCTTTGCCTGGCGCCCTGCCCGGTCGACTGCATCACGATGGAACCCGTCAAGGAAACCGTCGAGACCTGGAAATGGAAGTACCCGGTGATTGAAATCAGGCGAGCCGCATGATCAAGAAACTCTTTCGCTTTCATGGTGGCGTGCGCCCTGACGCACACAAGAGCGAATCGGCCGGCCAGCCGATCAGGCCAGTGCCGATGCCCTCCGAGCTGATCGTCCCGCTGCGTCAGAGCACCCGGGCCGAAGCACGCTGCATCGTGAAAGTCGGGCAGCGTGTACTCAAGGGCCAACGAATAGGTGAAGCCGAAGGCAAGCTCGGCACGGCGGTGCACGCTCCGACCTCCGGCGAGGTGACCGCGATCGCTGAGCACCCGATGGCACACGCCTCCGGGCTCAGCGCACCAGCGGTCTACCTCAGGCCGGACGGTCGCGACGAGTGGGTCGAGCTGACGCCTTTCGACCACCATGCCAACGACCGCATCAGCATGCTCGCGCACCTCAGGGACGCCGGCATCGCAGGCATGGGTGGTGCGGCCTTTCCTAGCCACATCAAGCTCGGCACCGGCATCGGCATCGACACCCTGGTGATCAACGGCGCCGAGTGTGAACCCTGGATCACCTGTGATGACCGTCTGATGCGCGAACGCGGCGACGCCATCGTGGACGGTGCCGCCATCCTGGCCGAACTGATCGGCGCGCGACGCGTGCTCGTCGGCATCGAGGACAACAAGCCCGAAGCGCTCGACGCCATGCGCAAGTCCGTGGCTCAGGCGCGACCGCCGGTACCGATCGAAGTCGTCGCGGTGCCGTCTCTCTACCCGGCGGGTGGCGAAAAGCAGCTCATCCGCGTGTTGACCGGCATCGAGATTCCCCACGGCAAGCTCGGAGGCGAGTTTGGCGTGCTGTGCTTCAACACTGGCACCGCCCATGCAGTGCATCGCGCCATCCGCTTCGGAGAGCCGCTGCTTTCGCGCATCGTGACCCTGACCGGTAGCGCCGAGAAACCGGGCAACTTCGAGGTTCTCGTTGGCACACCCATCGAGCATCTCCTGCCGCTGATGGAACCACGTCCGGATACCGACCGGTACATTCTCGGCGGACCGATGATGGGGTTTGCACTGACGAACCTCTCTGTCCCCATCGGCAAAGGCTCCAATTGCATCATCGCGGCGTCACCGTCCTTGTTTCCACCCCCACCCCCGGAGTTACCGTGCATTCGTTGCGGCGAATGCGCGCGCGCGTGCCCGGCGGAACTCCAACCGTTCGAACTTTACTGGTTCTCGCGCTCGCGCAACTTTGGCAAGGCCCAGGAATACCACCTCTTCGACTGCATAGAATGCGGCTGCTGCAGCTACGTGTGCCCGTCCCACATCCCGCTGGTCGATTACTACCGTTTCGCCAAGAGCGAGATCTGGGCGCGGGAGCGCGAGAGTGCGGCCGCCGACCAGGCTCGTGAGCGCTTCGAGTTCCGCAACTACCGTCAGGAACGCGAGAAAGCGGAGAAGTCAGCCAAGCTGGCCGCAAAAGCTGCCGAAACCAAGGCAAAACTTGCCACGACACAGAGTGACGACAGCAAGGCCGAGGCAACCGAGGGCGCCGAGGATCCCAAGAAGGCGCTGATCGCCGCAGCCCTCGCGCGCGCGAAGCAGCAAAAATCCGCGATCAAGCCGGCCAATACCGAGAATCTCCCCGCCGAAGCTCAGGCCGAGATCGACGCACGCCGGAAACAAGCGCTGGTCGATCCGGAGCAGGCCTCAAAGCAAGTGCTGGCCACGGAAAACTGCGGCGACGTGGAAAAACAGCCATGATCCATTCACCCTACGTGCGCAAACCGGCCAGTGTTCGGGCGGTCATGGGTCAGGTGCTGCTGGCGCTGATGCCCGGCATCGCGATTTACGCCTGGATCGTCGGCGCCGGGATTCTGGTCAACCTCGCCATCGCGACCGTCGTCGCGCTGGCTGCCGAGGCCGCGGTGCTGCGCTTGCGCAAGCGGCCGATCGCGCCCGCACTGGGCGATCTTTCCGCGGTGGTCACCGCCTGGCTCGTGGTGTTGTGCTTCCCGCTCATCGTGCCCTGGTGGGTGACCACCATCGGCGTGATGGTCGCCATTGTCGCCGTCAAGCATCTCTACGGCGGGCTGGGGCAAAACCCCTTCAACCCGGCGATGGTCGCCTACTGTTGCATGATCATCGCCTACCCGTTGATGATGTCCCAATGGCCGCCCGCAGGCGCACTCGATTTCCAGACCCAGCTCAACCTGATCATGGGCGGCGCGCGGGAGATCGATGCCGTCACCGGTGCAACCGCGCTCGACGCGATGCGTACCGGACTGCGCGTCGGTGAGGCCAACGTCTCGGCCATTCTGGAGCAAAACGCGTTCGGTTTCATCGGCGGGCGCGGCTACGAGTGGATTCCGCTCGGCTATATCATCGGCGGCCTGTTCCTGCTGGCGCGCGGGATCATCACCTGGCACATGCCGGTGGCCTTCATTGCCTCGCTGGCCGCGATTGCCGGCGCCTTCTGGCTGGTGAACCCCGACCAGTTCGCCTCGCCGATTTTTCACCTTGCCACCGGCGGTGCCATGCTGGCTGCCTTCTTCATCATCACCGACCCGGTCTCGGGTGCGACCACGCCGCTGGGCAAGATCATCTTTGCCGCGGGCATCGGCGTGCTCGCCTACCTCATCCGCTCCTTCGGCGCCTTCCCCGAGGGCATCGCCTTCGCGGTGTTGCTGATGAACATGTGCGTACCGCTGATCGACCTGAAGACACAACCGGCGGTATTCGGCCAGAAACGGAGTCGTGCGCCGTGAGTAAATACACCGCGACCCGCACCTCGCTGCGCACCGCGGGCATCATGTTGGTGTTCGCCATGCTGTTCACCACCCTGATGTCGACGACCTACCGCTTTACCCGGCCCGCCATCGAGGCGTCGGAGTTCGCCGAGCGGATGCGGCTGATCAACGAGATCCTGCCGCCGCCAACTTACGATAACGCACTGCTCGAAGATTTCGTCATGGTGGGCCCGACACCCCAACTGGGCATCGACCGTCAGGCACGCGTGTATCGCGCTCGTCTGGGCGAGGCACCTTCAGCCCTCATCGTCGAGGCCATCGCACCGGACGGTTACGCCGGACGCATCCAGTTGGCGATAGCAGTCAGTCACGATGGACGGGTCTCCGGTGTGCGTGTGACGGCTCATGCCGAAACGCCGGGCCTGGGCGACTACATCGACCCTCGCAAGGACAACGAGCGTACGCGCCCCTGGATCACCCAGTTCACCGGTGCCTCCTTCGATCAGGCACCCCCTCAGCAATGGCGAGTTCGCCGTGACGGCGGCGCCTTCGAATACCGCATAGGCGCCACCATCAGTGCCCGCGCGGTGACTGAAGCCACTGGCCGGGCGCTCGCGTGGACGCTGGATCACCGCGAGGCGCTTTTCGAGGCCGAGACCGGCAGCCGTTTCTCCGGGAGCCAACAAGATGACTAAGCGGTATGTCAGCAATCTCGCCTACAACGGCCTGTGGAAGCAGAACCCGGGCCTGGTGCAACTGCTCGGCCTGTGTCCAATCCTGGCGGTCAGCACCACCATGGTCAATGCGGTCAGTCTCGGCCTGGCGACGATTCTCGTGATGGCAGTGGCCAATCTTGGGATCGCCCTGCTGCGAAACTTCATTCCCTATGAGATCCGCATCCCGGTCTTCATCCTGGTGATCGCCTCCCTGGTCACCATCGTGGACCTGAGCTTCAACGCCTGGCTGCACGAACTCTATCTGGTGCTGGGCATCTTCATTCCGCTCATCGTCACCAACTGCATCGTCCTGGCCCGCGTCGAGGCCTATGCCGCAAAGAACGATCCCTGGTCCTCCACGCTCGATGGTGTGATGATGGGCCTTGGCCTGGTCTGGGTACTGGCGGTGCTCGGTGGCGTGCGCGAACTGATCGGTAACGGTACGCTCTTCCAGGGCATCGACATGGTCTTCCCGTCGTTGTCGGCCATTCAAGTATTCGGTGACGACTACCCCGACTTCCTGCTTGCGATCCTGCCCCCTGGGGCCTTCTTCGCACTTGGTTGCCTGATCGCACTGTTCAACTGGCTCAACAATCGCGCCAGCGCCAAGGCGCAACGCAAGGCCCAGCCTGCTCCAGCCCAGCCTGCGGCAGCGGCCGAAGCCACGCCGGCAGCGGTCCAGTAAGCTCGTCGATGAAGCGCGACGCGATCCAGGCTTTCTTCAGCCGGCTCAGGGATGCCAATCCCCAACCCACGACGGAACTGGAATTCGGCACGCCCTACCAGTTGCTTGTCGCGGTGGTGCTTTCCGCACAGGCCACCGACCGCAGCGTCAATATCGCCACACGCAAACTGTTCGCACTGGCGCCGACCCCAGAGGCGATGATCACCCTCGATGAAGAAGGCGTCGCGGAATGTATCAAGACCATCGGCCTGTATCGCAACAAGGCACGCAACACGGTCAATCTCTCGCGACTGCTCCTCGAGCGGCATAGCGGCGAGATCCCGCACGACCGGAAAGCACTCGAGGCCCTGCCGGGGGTTGGACGCAAGACCGCAAACGTAGTCCTCAACACCATCTTCGGCGACCCGGTCATGGCGGTCGACACCCACATCTTCCGTTTGTCGAATCGCACCGGGCTTGCCCCCGGCAAGGACGTGCTTGCGGTAGAGAAAGCACTGATGCGCCGCATCCCAAAGCCGTTTCTCAAGGACGCTCACCACTGGCTGATCCTGCACGGGCGGTATGTATGCACCGCACGCAAACCGGCGTGTGGCGGCTGCATCGTGCGCGACCTCTGCGACTATCGCGACAAAACGGTGTGACCTATGTTCGACCCCTCCCGAGATCAGGTAAGAAACTTCTTCATCCAGACCTGGCACAAACGCGCCGACGCCCTGCCACTGACTCCGTTAGAGATCATGGCGGCCGATATCATCGGGCTGCATCCGGAGTATCACGCACTGCTCTGCGACCTCGAGTCGATCGAACGGGAGTTCGCTCCGGAAGACGGCGCAGTCAATCCCTTTCTCCACCTCTCACTCCACCTCGCGATCGAAGAGCAGCTATCCATCGACCAGCCGCCCGGACTGAGAAGCGCATTTGCCCGCTGTCAGTTGCGCGCCTGCGACCGTCACGAAGCACTGCACATGGTGCTCGACTGTCTCGGACAGACCGTGTTCAACGCCCAACGCGACCAGCGCCCGCCAGACGGCGCGGCCTATGTCGAGTGCGTGCTGCGCAAAGCCGGCAAACTCTGATTCGTTGTTCGCCGCGCCCGCTATCATCCGGGCAGCACTCATGGGGCGATGGATCGGTTAGCATACGCCTCTGACACCGATCGCTTCGGAGAACTCTGCGATGACAACCTGGATCGTTCTTGGCGTACTCGCCGCCATCATTCTCTACGTAGTCGTCATCTACAACGGCTTGATCGCTCTACGTAACAGGGTCAAAAACGCGTTCTCGCAGATCGACGTACAGTTGCAGCGCCGCTACGACCTCATCCCCAATCTCGTCGAGACCGCCAAAGGCTACATGGCACACGAGCGCGAGACCCTCGAAGCCGTGGTCAAGGCCCGCAATGCGGCGCAAACCGCTGCAAAAAAGGTGGAGGGCGACCCGTCCGACGGTGCTGCCCTCAAGCAACTGATGGGCGCCGAAGCCGCCCTCGGCGGCATGCTGACCCGTTTCTTCGCGCTCGCCGAGGCTTATCCGGACCTGAAGGCCAACCAGAACATGGCCCTGCTGCAGGAGGAACTCGCAAGCACCGAGAACCGCATCGCCTTCTCTCGGCAGGCCTTCAACGACGCGGTCACCGGCTACAACATCAAGCGCGAATCCTTCCCCGACGTGATCGTCGCCAACAACTTCGGCTTCAAGCATGCCGAGCAGTGGGAGATGGAAGACACCAGCGCCCGGGCGCCGGTCAAGGTGAGCTTCGGCAGCTGATCCAGGGGCACTCATGGATTTCTTTCAGGCTCAGGACAACGCCCGGCGCAGTAGTCGGCTGCTGGTTTTCTGGTTTCTCGTCGCTGTCGTCGCCATCATTGCCGCTGTCTATCTCGCGCTGGCGTTCGGTACCCACTTTGCGCTTTCCGATCATGCGCTGGCCCCGCGGCCGCTTTGGCAACCGGAGTTGTTCGTCGCCAGCGTCGTCGGCGTGGGGGGGCTGATTCTGCTCGGGTCCATGTTCAAGATCTGGTCACTCTCGCGCAACGGCGGCGTCAAGATCGCAGAGGAACTCGGTGGTCGGCTGGTGTCCCGTTCGAGCTCAGATCGACTTGAACGCCGCCTGATCAACATCGTGGACGAAATGGCGATTGCCTCGGGCATTGCCGCGCCGCCGGTCTACATTCTGGATGCAGAACAGGGTATCAACGCTTTCGCAGCCGGCGCAACAATCTCCGAAGGCGTCGTCGCAGTGACGCGCGGCGCCCTGGAAAAGCTCAGCCGTGACGAACTGCAGGGCGTGGTGGCGCACGAATTCAGCCACATCCTCAATGGCGACATGCGCCTCAACCTGCGCCTGCTCGGTCTGTTGAACGGTATCCTGCTGCTGACTCTGGCCGGCCGCGTCATGATGCGCAGCGCCCGTGGTGCCAACCGTTCAGCCGCGCCGCTGATCATCGCCGGTATCGCGATGGTGCTCGTAGGCTACATCGGCGTGCTGTGTGGCAAGATCATCAAGGCCGGGGTATCCCGTCAGCGCGAATATCTCGCTGACGCCGCAGCGGTCCAGTTCACCCGCAACCCAGCCGGTATCGCCGGCGCGCTGAAAAAGATCGGCGGTTTTGGCTCAGCCATCGAGCACCCGAAGGCAGAGGAAGCCAGCCACATGTTCTTTGGCAGCAGTGCGAATTTCTTAGCCTTGCTTGCGACCCACCCTCCGCTCGACCAGCGTATCAAACGCATCGACCCATCGTTCGTCGAACAGCAGGCGGCGGCACAGACCTTGTCGCCTGCTTCAAGCGAAGACAGCAAACCGTACGCGCAGGCGATCAGCGGTTTCTCACCCCAGACCTTCGTCGAAACCGTGGGCGACCCGCAACTGGCGCATGTCGCACTCGGTCACGGTCTGCTGGCGCAATTGCCACAACACATCCTGTCTGCCGCGCACCAGACAGGGGGCGCACGCGCTCTGGCTTTCGCGCTGCTGCTCTCCCCGGATCCGAAGTTCCATCCTGCGCAGATGGACGTGATCGGAAAACAGTTCGGCCTGCCGGTACGAGAGCAGACGGAAACCTTCGCGCAGTGGCTTGGCGCTGCCGATCCGCTTGTGCGCCTACCTCTGCTCGACCTTGCACTGCCCACACTGTTGGAGTTGTCGCCCGAGGCCCGGGTACAGGTCGTGGATACCACCGAGCGTCTGATAAAGGCAGATGGGCGCACCTCACTGTTCGAATATGTGATGCGCAGATTGCTGCGCGACGTTCTCGAGCCTCAGCGAAGGCGTGCCGGCAGTGTGTCGCTGCGCACCTTGCAGTCGGATACCAACGCGCTCCTGTCTCTCCTCGCCCATGCCGGAGAAGAAAACAGCGACCGTGCCTCGGTGTCGTTCGATGCCGCCGCAGCAGTGGCGCCGATGGACGGTCCGTGGGAGTTCGACCGCAAGCGTCGATTCTCGGCACGTGAACTCGACCGCATCCTCGACCATCTTGCTGCCACTGGCACACCTTTTCGCCGCCGGCTCGTCGAGGCTGCGGCGACCGCGGTCACCCACGACGGCACCGTCACCGCCAGCGAGGCCGAGCTGCTGCGAGCGGTTTGCCAGGCACTCGACTGTCCCGCGCCGCCGTTGCTACAGTCGGGCCTGGCATAGTAGGCAGCGAGGTCCGCCATGTCCTGATCGCTCAAACAGCTTATGTCGTCCCTCCATGTCGTGTCCTCTGTTGGAATTATGTTCGGGGGGGTTGATACGACGAGGAAAGTTCTACGTTGCTTGCGCGAGCGATTGCAAATGGTTCTTCTTCCTGCGGCGCACCTTGCCGCAGACCTGGGTGACTTTCGCGAAGACCTGCAGCCTTCGCGTCCCGCGCGCTTATAATCCTGGTAACCGCCTACCCTCCAGGATCGTCACTCATGCGCTTCGAAGGTTCGGAGAACTATGTCGCTACGGCCGACCTCACACTTGCCGTCAACGCAGCCATCAGCCTCCAGCGTCCTCTGCTGATCAAGGGCGAGCCGGGCACCGGCAAGACCTTGCTTGCCGAGGAAGTCGCGGCAGCCCTCGGACTCGACCTGCTGCAGTGGCACATCAAATCCACCACCAAAGCACAACAGGGCTTGTATGAGTACGACGCGGTGTCGCGCCTGCGCGATTCGCAACTGGGCGATGACCGAGTACGCGACATCTCGAACTACATCGTCAAGGGCGTGTTGTGGCAGGCCTTCGAGTCGCACCGGCCGACGGTGGTGTTGATCGACGAGATCGACAAGGCCGACATCGAGTTTCCCAACGACTTGCTGCGCGAACTCGACCGCATGGAATTTCACTGCTACGAAACCAAGCGGACCGTGCGCGCGATCCACAGGCCCATCGTGTTCATCACGTCGAACAACGAAAAGGAGTTGCCCGACGCGTTTCTCAGGCGCTGCTTCTTCCATTACATCCGCTTTCCCGACCGAGACACGATGCAACAGATCGTCGACGTCCATTTTCCCGGTATCCGCGAGACATTGCTGAGCGAGGCGCTCGAAGTGTTCTTTGGCCTCAGGGACATCCCCGGACTGAAGAAAAAACCTTCGACGTCGGAGCTTATCGACTGGCTCAGGCTGATCCTCGCCGGGGACGTTCCGCCGGAGGCGCTGCGTGCCTCAAACGGATACGCCATGCCACCTTTGGCTGGCGCCCTGCTCAAGAACGAGCAGGACATGCATTTGTACGAGCGGCTCGTCGCGATGGCTCGCAAACACCGCTGAAGCTGCGAAACCATGTTCGCTCGCATTCTGTCTTGGTTCCGCGCCCGGAAACGCGAAGCAGCCCAAACCCAAACCCGGGCCCGGGCCATCGACACCCTGGATCGCGAGGCGCCTCTGAGAGCCAGATTGGGAGAAGGTGCCAGCCCACCAGCGGCCGGGCAGACCTTTGTATGCCGCGAAGCAGTCCTCGGCCAGGACCAGCGCATAGCCGGGCACCATTTCCAACTAAGGGAAAGCGCTCGCAATCGCATTCGGCACAGCAGCCGCTTGATCCAACATGTGTATGCCGACGTGCTGGTATTGTCTCTCGCAACCCACGATGTAGGGCGTTTGTTGGGACACCGTCTCGCATTCATCGACATCCCCGATTCCTTCGCTGATCGCGAATGTCTCTCCAGTCTTCCGCCGGCCAATACCGTGCTGTGCCTCATGACACTGCCGGATGAAGACGCCCCCGAAACAAGCGCCCTGGCGGACACGCTCACCAAGCTTCGGGGCCGTGGGTATTCGGTCGCACTACCCTCGCCCGATCTTGCGCCCTCTCTCACGCCACACCTGGCCCTGGCTGATTACGTCTTGCTCGATGCCGCCTCCCTCGACGCGAGCAGTTTCGAGCGTTTGAACGCAACACTCTCACAACTCGGGGCGAGGCCCAAGCTCATTGCCCGCGGCATTCCAACCACCGAACATTTCCGCTTCTGCCTCGACCATGGCGTCGGCCTGTTCCAGGGGCCGTTCATCACCGGCCGCGAGGACTGGAGCGACAACCATGTCAAACCAAGCACCGTGCGCCTGAGCGAACTCGTTGCGCGCCTGCGCGCCGATGCCGACACCCGGGAACTGGTGGATTTCATCAAACATGAACCTGCGCTGTCCTTGCGGCTACTGCGCTACGTGAACTCAGCCGGCGGCGGCTTGCAGACCCCGGTTTCTTCCATCGAAACCGCTCTGCAACTGGTCGGTCGCGACCGCCTCGCGCGGTGGCTGATGTTGCTTCTTTGCAATCAGGGCGCCCAAGGCGCAGGTGCTTCCAGCGCGCTCGACACGGCACTCGTGCGCGCCCGTTTCATGGAACTTGGTGCGACAGGTGACGAAACCACCAGCCCGGACGCCTTGTTCCTTACCGGTCTGCTGTCCTTGATAGACGTCGTGCTCCATGTCCCACTGGAACGAGCGCTCGGCTCGCTTTCCGTTTCAACCGACATCGCGCAGGCAATCGTCGCCGGCCAAGGCCCCAACGCCGCGCTGCTGGCGCTGGCCAAGGCCTGCGAACAGGCTGATGGTGATGCGCTGAGCACGCTCGCCGAAGAGTGTGGGCTGAGAGCCGCCCAAATCTCACACAACCAGTTCGAAGCCCTGCTCTGGGCTTCCGAAGTGCAGGCTTGAGCGTGGCTTACTGCGCTCAAGCCCCAGCCCGAGAGGACATCCTGCTGTCATGCTGATTGCTTTCTTTCTCCACCTCAAAGACAGCGGCCTGCCGATTTCAACCCGCGAATTCCTGACGCTTTTGCAGGGTTTGGAGGAGAGGGTATGCGGTCCTTCGATCGATGATTTCTACCATTTTTCTCGACTCACCCTGATCAAGGACGAAACCTACTTTGATCGTTTCGACCAGGCATTTGCGGCCTACTTCGGCAGCGCGGGCGAAATCCCAAACCTCGAAACCGAGTTGCCCGAGGCCTGGCTTCGCGCAATGGCGCAACGGCATCTGGACCTGGAAACACGGGCTCGGCTCGAGAAGCTGGGGTGGGACAAGCTCATGGAGACGCTGCGCGAGCGGCTCGCTGAGCAAAAAGGCCGCCATCAGGGCGGCTCCAAATGGATCGGAACGGGTGGCACCTCACCATTCGGCAATGCCGGCTACCACCCTGAAGGAATCCGTATCGGCGGGGAATCAGCTGGCAACCGCAGCGCGGTCAAAGTGTGGGAAAAGCGCGAATACCGCAATCTCGACGACTCGGTCGAACTGGGCACCCGCAACATCAAGGTCGCCCTGCGTCGGCTAAGGCGCTTCGCCCGCGAGGGCGCGCCCGAGGAGCTCGACCTCGACGCCACCATCGCGGCGACAGCGCGCAACGCCGGCTGGCTGGACCTGATGATGCGCCCGCAACGACACAACGCAGTCAAGGTCTTGCTCTTCCTCGATGTCGGCGGCTCGATGGACGACCACGTCAAGGTCTGCGAAGAGCTTTTCTCCGCATGTCGCAGCGAGTTCAAGCACCTCGAGTATTTCTACTTCCACAACTGCGTTTACGAGTCGGTCTGGCGCGATAGCCACCGGCGTCGCAGCGAGCGGCTCCAGCTGACCGACCTGATGCACAAGTACGGGCCCGACTACAAGCTCATCTTCGTCGGCGATGCCACGATGAGTCCGTACGAGATCCTCCACCCCCATGGTTCGATCGAGCACATGAACGCCGAACCGGGTGCCACCTGGTTGCGACGCGTGCTCGACACCTGGCCGGCTGCAGCCTGGCTCAACCCGGAACCTGAGCGTCTCTGGCCCTACCGCAAGTCGATCGAAATCATCCGCGGGATTACCGGCGACAGAATGTTCCCGATGACGCTGGCTGGCCTCGAGCGCGCAATGCGGCACCTGTCCAAGCGCCATTGAGCCCACCGGCCAAACGATCCGGTAATGCACCTGCGTCATCAGATCGACTCCGCACTGTAACTGCTCGACCCAGTCAAACAAATCGACTAACCATGGCTTTGCCCACAAAGCGGCACCGTACTGCGCAACGATCATCTCGATATCGAGCTGACGCGCCATATTCGCCCACAGCGTTACTCCGAAAATGGCAAGGGCTGCATCCCGAAGCCCTCGTCGAGGTAGCGTATTTGCGTCAACAACATGTCGAGATCCGTCTGCAGACGCTCGAGCTCGTCGGGTGGCAGCAAGCGCAGCGCCTCGGGCAGAACGCCTCTCGCGGGCGATGGCGCGGTTTCAAGCAGCGAGCCCCCTGACTGGGTCAGATAAAGGCGTACCACCCGCTGGTCGGCCGAAGTGCGTTCCTTGCGCACCAGGCCCGCCGACTCGAGCTTGTCGACCATGTTGGAGGCGGTCGACTGATGCAAGGCCATGAGCTTGGCCAGCTCGCCAACACGAAGACCGGGCTTTTCAGCCAGTTCGCACATGGCCCACAACTGTGCGCCAGTCACACCGCTTTGCCGCTCGACCCACTGCGAATGACGTTGTGCGGTGCGGATCAAGACCCGAAAACGCTGCAGGACCGACAGCGGAGAGGCCTTCACAAGTGTCAAGGACTGAGTCTCGGTTTTGGCAGCAGACTGGCGTGGCATGACGAATGACTCCAGGATATGAGAAAGACGCTTAAAAGGCGTTAACACCTGCGCGCGTGTCGCGTATCGTAACGAAATATCGGGAGCACGCGTAGCTTGGCCGGGCGCGAACACACGAGCACAGCAGCAAGGTGACCAGCAAACGCACACGCAGCGCCCCCAGTAACGTGTGCTCACTCAGCCTGGCAGCGGCATGAACAAAAACAGTATCAAAGCGAGCAGGACCTTCCGCCTCTTCCGCCGTGGCAGTCGTCGCTACGCCTTGCCTTGGCTGTCGCTTCGGCGCTGGCGCCAACGCGGTCTGCTGGTTGGCGCCGCGCTGCTCGCCGGGCTCATTGCCATCCTGTTCGCAATCGGTGCAGAGCTGGCCATCTCGGCGCACGCGTCGATGATATCCGCCAATCCATGGCTCACACTCCTCGTCGCCCCGCTCGGCTTCGCCCTATTGACCTGGATCGCGCGCCGTTTCATACCCGGCACCCAAGGCAGTGGTATCCCGCAGGCGATCGCAGCATCGCTCAGCGACGACGGTCGTGTGCGCCGCAAGCTGCTGTCTTTCAAGATCGCCATCGCGAAAGTTTTCCTTACGCTGGGAGGACTGTTATCGGGCGGCTCGATCGGCCGTGAGGGGCCGTCAGTGCAAATCGGCGCGTCGATCATGCACATGCTGGCCGGAAGGCGAAAAAACCGGATCACTTCGCCCCGCGACCTCATCGTCGCGGGCAGCGGTGCCGGCGTCGCTGCAGCCTTCAATACGCCGCTCGGTGGCATCATGTTCGCGATCGAGGAGATGTGCCGCTATCGGGCCTTTCAGGCCAACAGCACGACGCTGACCTCGGTCATTTTCGCTGGCCTCATGTCGCTCGGAGTATTGGGCACCTACACCTACTTTGGCCGTAGCCCGGCTTCGCTCGACTGGCCCGGGGGTATCTGGCCGGTGCTCGCATGTGGCATCGCCGGCGGTTTGTTCGGCGGCCTGTTCGCACGTGGGCTCATCGCCTCTTCGCGTGGCCTTCCTGGCAGACTTGGCGCCCTGTCCGCGAACCGACCGGTTCTGTTTGCTGCCGGTTGTGGGCTCGGCACTGCAATCGTGGGTCTGGCGACCGGCGGCCTCACCTACGGCACGGGTTACGACGAAACCAAGGCCGCGCTGGAGGGCAGCACGCAACTGCCCTTCTATTTCGTGCTCGCCAAGATGCTGGTGATCTGGTTCGCTTTCCTGAGTCGCATTCCCGGCGGGGTCTTCGCTCCCTCGCTCGCGGTGGGCGCTGGCCTGGGCGCCAACATCGCGCTCGTCCTGCCACCGGAACAGAGTGCCGCGATTCTTACCTTGGGCATGGTCGCATTTCTTGCTGCAATGACCCAGACACCCATCACCTCTTTCGTCATCGTGATGGAGATGACCGCCAACCACCAGATGCTGCTCCCGCTCATGGCCACCGCTGTAATCGCCCACGGCATCTCACGCTCGGTATCGCCGGTACCCCTTTACCAGGCGCTCGCCTATCCGACCCTGCGGCGCGTGGAGGAGGACGTAAGCCGCGAGCGCAGTGCGCGGCAGGGCAAGACCCGCACCGAAGGCGAAGCACAAACCGTGATGCCGCTTGCGGATGCGAGTCCCGGGCAGGGAGAAACCACGGCGGCGGCAGCGCTCATCGATTCGGTTCAGGACACTCGCATCCAGGCGGCGCCGGCGCCGGGCGAAGCTGAGAGGCCGCCGACCGGCAAGCCTTCCTGAAAAACGGTGCCGCGACATCCATTGCCGCAGCACCATCCGCGGACATGCTCAGTTGCCGCTCATGGCCAGCATCAACTGGTTGATCCGCCGCACGAAGCTGGCTGGATCATCCAGCGTTCCGCCCTCGGCAAGCAGGGCCTGATCGAACAACACCGCCGACCAGTCGTCGAAGCTCGCTTCTTCCGACTTCAGGCGCTGCACCACCGGATGGGACGGGTTCACCTCCAGAATCGGCTTGCTCTCCGGTGCTTTCTGGCCGGCTGCCTTCAGCATGCGCGCCAGGTTCATGCCCATGTCGTGCTCGTCCGCCACCAGGCATGCCGGTGAGTCGGTCAGCCGGTGAGTCACACGCACATCCTTGACCCGGTCGCCCAGACTGGATTTCACGCGCTCGATGAGATCCTTGAACTCGTCGGCGGCTTTCTCGGCCTCTTTCTTCTCTTCCTCGTCCTCCAGGCCGCCCAGGTCCAGCCCGCCTTTGGCGACCGACTGCAGCGGCTTGCCATCGAACTCGGTCAGGTGGCCAATCACCCACTCGTCAACCCGGTCAGACAACAGCAACACCTCGATGCCCTTCTTCCGGAAGATCTCCAGATGCGGGCTGTTCCTGGCTGCGTTGAACGACTCTGCAGTAACGTAGTAGATCTTCGCCTGTCCTTCCTTCATGCGCCCGATGTAGTCGGCGAGGGAGACGGTTTCAGCAGCGGTGTCGGCATGAGTCGACGCGAAACGCAGCAGACCGGCAATCTTTTCCTTGTTCGCGAAGTCCTCGCCCACGCCTTCCTTGAGCACCGCACCGAAGGCCTGCCAGAAGGTTTCGTACTTTCCCGTGTCGTTCTCGGCCAGATCCGCGAGCAGGCCCAGCACCTTCTTGGTGCAGCCGGCACGAATCGTGTCGATGTCCTTGCTCTCCTGCAGGATCTCGCGCGACACGTTGAGCGGCAGGTCCGCCGAATCGACCACGCCGCGCACGAAGCGCAGGTAGGTCGGCATCAGCTTCTCTGCGTCATCCATGATGAACACGCGCTTGACGTAGAGCTTTATACCGTGGCGCGCATTGCGATCCCACAAATCGAAAGGCGCGTGCCCGGGCACATACAGCAACTGGGTGTATTCATGACGGCCCTCAACCCGGCTGTGGGTCCATGCGAGCGGCTCGTCGAAGTCGTGCCCGACGTGCTTGTAGAAGGCCTTGTAGTCGTCTTCTGAAATTTCGTTCTTAGACTTCGCCCACAGTGCGCTGGCCTGGTTGACGGTTTCGTCCTCTTCGGTGGTGACCTGCTCGCCCTTGTCCTGGTCCCACTCCTCCTTCTTCATGAGGATGGGCTGGACGATGTGATCGGAGTACTTGCGGATCAGGCTGCGCAACTGCCAGCCCGACAGCAAGTCGTCCTGGCCTTCCCTCAGGTGCAGCACGATTTCGGTGCCTCGCAGCGGTCGCTCGACGGCTTCGACCGTGTACTCGCCGGCGGTGTCGCCGCTCATCGCACACTCCCAGCGCACGCCCTCGGCTGCGCTCAGGCCAGCGCGACGGGTGGTGACGGTGACCCTGTCGGCGACGATGAAGGCAGAGTAGAAGCCCACACCGAACTGACCGATCAGATTCGCGTCCTTTCGCTGGTCACCGGTGAGTTGGCTGAAGAATTCGTGCGTACCGGACTTTGCGATGGTGCCAAGGTGGGCGATCACCTCGTCGCGACTCATCCCGATACCGTTGTCGCTGACGGTGATCGTGCGGGCTGCCTTGTCGACACCCACGCGGATTGTCAGCTCGCCCTGCCCTTCGAAGAGTTCGGGTCTGTCGAGTGCCTCGAAGCGCAATTTGTCGCATGCGTCCGATGCGTTCGAGATCAACTCCCGTAAGAAGATCTCCCGGTTCGAATACAGCGAATGAATCATGAGGTGAAGCAGTTGCTTCACCTCAGCCTGAAAATTCAGAGTTTGTGACTTCTCGCTTTTGACTTCGGACATTGATCGAGCTCCGTTGGACAATTTAACGGAGTCTCATATGGGGACGGCACCGCGTTCTTCAAGCCCCAGGTCCGGTACAACTACGCTCCATGGACCAGCATCAGCGATAGACGATCTCGACGACCTCGATCTCACGCACCCCTGCAGGGCTGTTGAAGCGCACAACATCGCCCTCGCGTGCCCTCATCAGCGCACGCGCAAGCGGTGCGATCCAGCTGATGCGTCCGGCCGACGCGTCGGCCTCGTCGACTCCCACGATTTGCCAGGTACCGGCCTCGCCGCTGTCCAGGTCCTCTATGGCCACTGTCGCGCCAAAGAACACCTGCTCAATCCCTTGTTGCAACTCCGGATCGACCACCTCGGCGCTCTCGATACGCTTGATCAGAAAACGGATCCGGCGGTCGATCTCGCGCAGACGCTTCTTGCCGTAGATGTAGTCGCCGTTTTCCGAACGGTCGCCGTTGCCGGCCGCCCAGGCGACGGTTTCGACGAGCTTGGGCCGATCGACGCGCACCAGCTGGTCGAGTTCCCTGCGCAGACAGTCGTAACCCCGCCGAGTCATGTAGTTCTTGATGCCTGCCGGCAAACGAGGCGCGGCCAGGTCTTCGCCGTCGTCATCCTCACCGTCCCGCTCCTTGACAAAAGCCTTGTTCATTGCGTATTCCACCCAAAAACCGAGTCAGCCATCAATGATAAACCGCCGGTTGGATGAGTAAGGCACCGTAGTCCTCCAGCAGGGTCTCGAACGCCTCGGGATCCTCTGAGCGTGCCCAGAGCTCGAGCTCCTGGCGGAATTTTCTGGCCGTGTCGTCCCGCATCAGAACACCCCGCCCCGAGCGCTTGTCGATAAGTTCGACTGCATCGAAGCCGGGGTAATCAACGACATAAGCAAGCACATTGTTGAACATCACATTCATGGCGCAAACCTCCACGTTACAGCTGTGATATCGGGTCGTCGGCTGCGCTTTTCAAGGGCTTTCTCTCATATGCCTGCTTCTGGGGCCTGTTCTCATATATGAGAACAGGCCCCAGAAGCAGGACGGGACGCCGCCGCAGTTGTCACTACCACGGCTTAGCGCATAACATAGACGATGAAATCCGCCCGCCGCCCGCAGGACCCTAAATGACTGAGGCATTCGAATCGAACGACGACTTGCAGGCCAGGCTTGACGCGCTGCGCTCAGAACACCAAGACCTCGACGCCGCAATAGAGCAGATGTTGCAGATCCAGATTCAGGACGACCTGCTGATCCGGCGCCTCAAGAAACGCAAGCTCTTGCTCAAGGACAAAATCCGCCTCATAGAGCAAAAGCTGGAACCCGACGACCTCGCCTGACAACATGTCCCCATCCGAACCCTCGGCCACGCCGGCCCAGCCTCTCCCGCTCCGCGTCGTCTTGGTGCATGGTGCCGGACACGACGGCAGCGTGTGGGATCTTCAGGCCGACGCACTGCGCGCCGACGGTTTCGCGGTTCTCGCACCGGATCTGCCCGGCCACGGTAGCTCTCGGAATGAGGCGCTGCGGGACATCGAATCCATGGCCGATTGGCTGATAGAGCGGTTTCGACGCGGCGGCCCGGGTGCTCTCGCCATCGTGGGCCACAGCATGGGTTCGCTGATCGCACTGGAAGCCTGCGCCCGCGCGCCCGAACTGTTCGCGTCCCTGACCTTGGTGGGCACAGCCTTCCCGATGCCGGTCGCACCGGTCCTGCTGCAAGCGGCCACGGACGAACCGGAAAAAGCGTTTGCCATGATCAACAAGTGGTCGTTCGCCCCGCCAGGTGGCGAGCCCGACCCGGCATGCCCCTTGAGAGCCGCCAACCTCGCCCTGATGCGCCGCCAGCCAGCCGGCGTGCTCGCCAGTGATCTATACGCTTGCAACGCTTATGCGGGCGGCCTGGCCGCAGCGGCAGGCGTGCCTTGCCGTAGCACCCTGGTCTGCGGTGAAGCTGACCGGATGACGCCACTCAAAGCAGCGCTGACCCTGCGTGAAACACTCTCGGGCACAGGAAGCAATGTGCCGGTAATCACCTTGGGAGGTGCTGGCCATTCGATGATGTCCGAACAACCCGCTGCCCTCACCACCGCCATCAAGGAGTCGATCGCACGGCCAGACTGATCGACCATCAAGGCGATGCGCAGGAATGTTCGCGCTCACGAGCTGCCTTCATACAATACCGATAATGGAGAGATACATGACGCAGCAATCGGATAACAACACCCCGGAAGAGCCGGGATTACCGTTTCCCAAGGCGCGCGACGTCGAGGCCGGCGCACCGTTTCGCTGGCTGGCCAGCGGCCTGTCTGACCTCAGGTCATGCCCGATTCCCAGTCTGTTCTACGGCTTCTGTTTCGCCGGCATGGGTTTGCTGGTGACGATGGTGTTCGAGCGCGCTTACGAGTACACCATGGCGCTGACCTCGGGCTTTCTGTTGCTGGGTCCCTTCATGGCTATGGGTTTGTACGAAATCAGCCGCCGCCGGGAGCTTGGTCAAAACTGCTCCCTCGCCCCGACACTGACCGTCTGGCGCAGAAACGCGGGCAATATCGGCATTTTCGCGGTCGTGCTCGGTGTGACCTTCCTTGTCTGGGCGAGAGTCTCGCTGGTGATATTCGCCCTGTTCTACAGCAACGAAGCGCCCAATCTGACGGGGTTTCTGTCCCAGGTCGTGCGCCTGGAGAACCTCGACTTCCTGGCGGTGTACTTTGGTGTGGGCTTTGTCTTCGCGATCATCGCCTTCGGGGTCAGCATTGTTTCGATTCCGCTGATGCTCGACCGCAATCAGGATGCCATCTCATCGATGCTCGGCAGCATCGGCGTCTTGCGCCGTAACCCGGGCACCATGCTCGTGTGGGCATTTCTGCTTGTGTCGCTGACCCTCATAGGCTTCATGACCTTCCATCTCGGCCTGGTTTTCCTGATGCCGGTCATCGGCCATGCAACGTGGCACGCCTACCGCGAGTTGGTGGAACCCCTCCCCTAGGGCCAGGCCCTACCGAGCGGCGTCAGAGATTCAATTCCAGCAACACGGGCTGATGATCTGACGCATCGGTCCAGGACAGTACGCTCACCGCGCCCACGCTGTCCGCGAGATCCTCGCTGATCCAGAAGTAATCACAACAGTAGGCTCGGTCCGGCCACTCAGCACCATGCAGGCCCACGGTCGGGGCATGTGCTTGCCGGCCATGGCCGGCAACCCAGGCATCTCGCCAGCCGGCGCCTGGCTGCGAAGCCGGCCGGGACATGGCTTCGTAATCCGCCGACTCGGGTTCGAAGTTGAAATCCCCGCACAACACCGCCCGCAGTGGCCGGCTGCGCCTGGCGAAAACCGGGCTGGACTCCTTGCCCGCTCTTGGGTCGCCGCTCTCGAAAGCAGCCACTTCCACCTGAAGCTCCCTCAGGGCATGAATCTGGGCGCGGCGCTGTACCGAAGAGTAGTACTCGAGGTGCGTCGTCAACATACGGAATGGTCCGTCGACGGACTCGATCACCGCTTCGACACAGCTTCGGCGCATGCCGGGCACCGAAGCATCGCCCGGCATGGGTAAGACATGGCGGCAAATCTGACCAACCTGCAACCGGGACAACAGCAAGTTGCCAAATGCAGCCCGACCACCGGCACCGTCGGGCACATCCACTGCGGGTGCGTAGATCGCGCTCCAGCCCGGAAACGCCTCAGCCAGCTCGGCTGGTTGATCGCCGCAATCACCACCCGGCATCCCGGGCACATTGCTTGCCACTTCCTGGAGGCAGATCACGTCCAGTTCGCCTGCCCGCCGCAACACGTCAATGCTGCGGCCGAGTGCAACCCGCCCGTCGGCACCACGGCCCCACTGGATATTCCAGCTCAGGATTCGCATGTCACCCTCCCGATATCGCGATGCGTGTGCTCAAGTGGGCTAAAAGATCGCATGTCACCCGCAATCATGACAACCCCGGCGCGCTTCACGCCAAGGCAATGATGGTCGATAATGAAGCATTGACGTTCAGGATACTTACATGCACTCAGCCCAGGAACTCGTCAGCCAGGTCCAGGCTCTGACGTCGTTGCCGTCGGTGTACACCCGCATCCGCGAGGTCGTCGACGCACCTGACGGTTCGCTGACCGAGGTATCGGAAGTCATCGGCGCCGACCCTGCGCTCACTGCGAGGCTTCTCAAAGTGGTCAACAGCGCTTTGTACGGCTACGGAGGCAAGATCGACTCGCTGCACCGCGCGGTAACCCTGCTCGGCCTGCAACAAGTCCATGACATGGTGCTTGCCATGTCCCTCGGCTCTGTTTTCGCAGGCATGCACCCGTCGCACATGAACATGACGCGCTTCTGGCGTGACAGCGTGATGCGCGGCATCGCGGCGCGCGAGATCGCGCACCTCAGCGATCAACCCACGGTGGAGCGAATGCTCGTAATCGGATTGCTTGCCGACATTGGTCACCTCGTGATGTATCAGACCGTGCCGCAACTCGCGGACGAGGCCGGCACCCTCGCTGCAGCAAGCGATCGCAGTCTGGCCGAGTGCGAGCGAGAAATTGTTGGCTGTGATTTCGCCGAAGTCGGTGCGGCCTTGTGCGCCCAATGGCAACTCCCGGCCTGTTTCGCCGAGATCGTCGGTGCTCAACTCAACCCGCGCCTGGCGGGCGAATTCGCGCTGGAAGCCTCCATGGTGTTGATCGCCAACCGTATCGTCGAGGCCGAGCATAACGATGAACTCAGCAACGAAGCCGCCCAGCGCATTTCCCCGGCGATTTGGGCGGCGCTGGGTCTCGAGGCCGACCGCTTCGGAGCGTTGCGGGCTACAGTGGAGCTTCATCTAGCCGCCTACCTGCAGATCCTGTTCTCCGGGCTCAGGTCGAACTGAATCCGGTCCGGACCTGCCGACGCCAGGCCTCGGCGCTCGGCTCCGCCAGCAGACGCTGCACAAGCGACCACGCGGCCTCCAGCGACTGTTCGCCGGTTGCCGACAGCGTCTCGCCCAAGCCCATGTTTTCGGCGCGCATCGCGAGCACGAAGGCTGGCGGCGGTGCCCGCCCGTGAACACGAAAGAATACGTGCAGCAAGGCCTGTGGTGGCATCGCATGACTGAAAGCGAGCCGCGCCTGCCCGGCTTGAACCTCGCGCAGCTGGCAGCCCTGCGTCAATCCGATTGCGGCATCGCAGAACAGCACCAGGTCCACCCCGCAAAGATCGAGCACATGCTCGATCTGCAGTTGAAAAACCTCTAGCACGTCGATGTGTGGCCAATACGCCTGCACACGCTCGATCAGGCACACCCCAAGCACGTCGTCACCCCGCGCGGGATTGCCGATGCCGAAAACCAGTACTCGCGCCCTGTCGCTCAATCGCGCACCAGACGGTCGAGTGTCACCCCGTCAGCCCCTTCCAGTTCGAGCACGAGCGGCATCTGCCCGAGAGCGTGGGTCGCGCAAGACAGGCACGGATCGAACGCCCGGATCGCGACCTCGATGTGGTTCAGTAGGCCCTCGGTGAGCTTGTGCCCGCTGAGATAACGATTGGCCACCGCGCGGATCGCGGTGTTCATGGCCTGATTGTTGTGGGTGGTCGACACGATCAGATTGCACATGCTCACCAGGTCGTCGTCACCCACCTGGTAATGGTGAATCAGCGTACCCCTCGGCGCCTCGATGATGCCCACCCCTTCGCGGCTGCGGGCGCCCTCGGACAAGCGCTCGCCGGCTAGCAGATCCGGGTCGTCGAGCAACTCGCGAATCACCTCGGCCGCGTGCAGCATCTCGATCATGCGGGCCCAGTGGTAGGCCAGCGTCGCCTGCACCGGCCGACCTTCGCCATGCGCCAGGAACTCGCGCCTTTCGGCCTCGGCGAAGGTCGTCGGGATGAAGTCACAGTTTTGCACCCTGGCCAGCGGCCCGACCTTGTACCAGCCGGCATCCGGTCCGAGTTCGCGCAGGTAGGGAAATTTCATGTAGCTCCAGGGTTTGACCTGCTCGCGGATCACCGACCGGTAGTCTGCCTCCGCCACCCGGTCACGGATGATCCGCCCGGCCGCATCGCGAAAGCGCAGATGACCGTGATACAGATCCATCGCCCCGTCGTCGCGCACGATGCTCATGAACCCCGAATCGAAGCAGGCGAACTCGTCGTACAACACGGGATCGGCCCGATGCAGGCGCTTGACGAGTTCCACGGCGACACGCGACCACTCCACCACCTGCGCGATATCCGCTTTGAGCAGCTTCTGGTCGGCTGCCGACAAATGTCGGTTCATGCCGCCCGGCACCGCCCCGGTGCCATGAATGCGTTTGCCGGCCGTGGCACGAATGACCTCCTGGCCGAACTTGCGCAGCAGCACGCCTTGGCGCGCGATCTCGGGATGCGCCTCGGCCACGCCAACGATGTTGCGTCGGCCGACCTCGCTCTCGAAACCGAACAGCAGATCGGGCGAAGACAGATGAAAAAAATGCAGCGCATGCGATTGCAGGATCTGCCCATAGTGCATCAGCCGACGGAGCTTTTCGGCGCTGGCGGTCAGCGGCACCCCGCCCACCACATGGTCGAGCGCCTTGGAGGCCGCCAGATGATGGCTGACCGGGCAGATGCCGCACAGGCGCTGCACCATCACCGGTACTTCCCAGTAGGGCCGCCCCTGAATGAACACCTCGAACCCCCGGAACTCGACGATGTGAAGCCGCGCCTCGCGAACGCTGTCGTCCTCGTCCAGCAGCAGGGTGACCTTGCCGTGCCCCTCGACGCGTGAGACCGGATCGATCACCACACGGCGCAGGCCTTCGCGCTCACTTGCAGTTTCGAGTCGGGAAAGATCTTCGTTCATGACGTCCTTCGCAGTCGGTGTCGGTTGGTCTGTCGCCGCCAGCGCTCAGTCGAAACGCAACAACTCGTGCTCGAGCCTTGGGGTGCGCCCGGCTATCAAGTCAGTAAGGAACTTCCAGATGGTGTCCCCGGAAGGCGGGCACCCGGGAATGAAATAATCCACCTGCACGATCTCGTGGATCGGATGCACCTTGTCCAGCAACAGAGGCAGCTCCGGATCGTTAGGCACCCCCGGGGCGTCCATCCCATCTCGATGCTCGTAGACCTCTCGCAGGCAGGCCTCGAGATCCAGATGATTGCGCTGGGCCGGCAGACCGCCGTTTATCGCGCAAGCGCCGACCGCGACCAGAGTCTTGCAGTTGGCGCGGAACGCACGCAGTACATGCACGTTTTCAGCATTGCACACCCCACCCTCGATCAGGCCGATGTCACAGGGACCGCACTCCTTGATGTCGGTGAGTGGAGAGCGGTCGAATTCGACCAGCTTGGCAAGCTCGAACAAATGTTCGTCGATATCGAGAAAGGACATGTGACAGCCGAAGCAACCAGCGAGCGAGGTCGTCGCGATTCTCAGGCGGGGTTTGCTGTCCGATCGAGTCATGGTTTGCTCCCCTTGCCGCGCAACGATACCTGCGAGATCGGCGCCTCGTCGTAGGTGCGCTCACCGATCGGCACTGCGAAACCGACGCGTTTGCGGAGAATGACCCCCACCGGACAAATGTTGGCGGCGAGATCGTTTGCCGCAAAATCAGTATCCCCGAGTCGTCCGGACTCGGCATTGACCACGAGATGCTTGTGGATACCACGATTGGTCAGCGCGAAGACACTCTTGCGGTCGACCTCACGGCTCGCGCGCACGCACAGTTCGCAAAAGATGCAGCGGTTGAAATCGAGCAGGATATCCGGGTGCGAGGCATCGACCGGACGCACCGGAAAGAAATGATTGAAGCGGGCACTCGTCATTTCCAGTTCGTAGGCCTGGGCCTGAAGTTGGCAGTTGCCACTTTTCTCGCAACTCGGGCAAAAGTGATTGCCCTCGACGAAGAGCATTTGCAGGAGCGCTCGACGCTCACCGTTCATTTCAGGTGTGTTGCTCTCGACCTCCATGTCCTCCTTCGCCTCCAGCGCGCAGGAAGATACATGACGCCCGCCAACCTTCACCATGCAGAGCTTGCAGGAACCATGGGGCGTAAAATCCGGATGCCAGCACAGATAAGGGATGTAATGCCCCGCTGCACGCGCCGCCTGGAGAATCGTCTGGCCAGTCTCAAATGGCACCGGCCTGCCGTCGAGCACGAAATGACCGCTCATCGCTCTCCCTCCGTCTGCTCCTGTTCACCCCCGTCGAGGTGTGCCGCCGGGTCGTCGCGCCCGGTGATCCTGCGCGCTGCGGCCAGCGCAGCGTCGAGGTCGAAGGCAGGCTCGAAGTCCAGGCTCTTCAGCCGCCGCTCATAGGCCGGGCGAAATTTGGAAAGAGTGTCCACCACCGGATTCGGCGCGGTCGAACCCAGTCCGCAATGACTGGTGTTGCGCAACAGGCGGTTGATCCACTCGATATCGGCCAGATCCTTCTTCGCACCATAGCCACGGGCGAGCTTGTCCATGTAGCCTTTGAGCAGCGAGGTGCCGATACGACACGGTGTGCAGAACCCGCAGCTCTCGTGGGTGAAGAAGTCGACGAAATTATGCGCGACGTCGAAGGGGTCGCGGCTCGAATCGAACACCATGAAGGCGCCCGCACTGGGCACATCCTCGAAGGCGATCGAACGCGAGAACTCGTAGCCGGCGATGGTCATTCCCGAGGCGCCGCCGACCTGGACCATATGTGCATCCCCGGCGCCGCAGTCCTCGAGTACCCGGTCGATTCGCACGCCGAACGGGTACTCGTAGATGCCCGGAAACGCGCAGTCGCCCGAAACCGACAACAGCTTGGTGCCGGTCGACTGCGCGGTGCCGGTGGCGGCGAACGCAGCCCCGCCGGCCAGCGCGATCAGCGTCGTCTTGGCCAGGGTCTCGACGTTGTTCACCACCGTCGGACGGCCCAGATAGCCGTGGGTCACCGGAAAGGGCGGGCGGATGCGGGGTGTTCCGCGCTTGCCCTCGAGCGATTCGATCAGCGCGCTCTCCTCGCCGCACACATAGGCGCCCGCGCCGAGATGAATCTCGATGTCGAAGTCGAAACCCGCCACGCCGAGGATGGTTCGGCCAAGCAATCGGGCGCCACGCATGCGTGCCAGTTCGGCCTCGAGTGCCGGCCTGAGGTAAGCATACTCCCCGCGTAGATACATGAAGCCACGGTTCGCACCAGTCGCCCAGGCCGCCAACACCATGCCTTCGAAAACCCGGTCCGCGCAGCGTGTGAGCAACACACGGTCCTTGAAAGTCCCCGGTTCCCCCTCGTCAGCGTTGCACACCACCACCTTGTCTTCGCCCAGGGCGTCCCGGCAGGCCTCCCATTTGACACAGGTCGTGAACCCGGCCCCGCCACGACCACGCAGCCGGGAGGCCCGCATCTCGTCTATCCAGCGCTCCCGCCCGAGTCGAACCGCGGCATCGAGCGCGCTTCCGGCGACGAAAAGCTCGCCGAGCAAGACATCGCGCCGACGAATGTTGTCATCCACATGGAAAAAAGCGCGGGGCCAGGCGGGAAGGGGTGCCCGGGTCCGCACCAACTCAGCGATTTCGTTGATCCGCTGGTGATCCACCCGGATGACCGGCAAGCCATTGACCAGCATCGCAGGCCCTTGGTCACACATGCCGGTACAGGAGGTCACGTCGATACTGACCAGGCCGTCCTCGGAAAGCTTGCCCTGCTCTACCCAAAGTTTCCGGCACAGGGCTTCGCGCAGGCCGAGACTGCCCAGCATCCGGTCAGTGATGTTGTCCGAGAACAGGATGCGGTAATCGCCCACGGGCTCGAGATGCAGGAAACTGTAGAACCCGGCAACGCCCTCTACCCGCGCCCGCGGCAAGACCAGGCCGGCGGCCACCGCCGAGATAGCGGCAGGCGACAGGTAGCCCAGCGACACCTGCAGATCGATCAGGATCTGAAGCAACCTGGTTGTGTCCCGCTGATGCTTGTCGAGGACGGACTCTGCGGCTTGCGCGAGATCGAGCACGTCGAGCTCCCGTGTTTTCACGCTTTCGATTCTACCCCTCCCCTTCCAACAAGGGCCATGAAAAGCGGTATCAACGGGTTGCCGGAGACGTCGATCGACACGTTTCCAGCGGCGTCACAATCATCACGAATGCGGGGGCAATCGGGGTATTTACCGCTTGGCGGAAGGCATTCAAAAGCAAAACCATGACGTCAATAAAGATACTAGATGTAGTGCGTAAAGAATTGTTAACATACTGGATAATCCCGTAACCTCTTGTTTTCTCACGTGTAACTTTTTTTGCATTCGAGCGCATTTCGGGCTATGCTTCACGGCGTTCCAAACAACATTCATCTGGAGATCTCGAGACGACCATGAGCACGAAAACGCCCGCCCAAACCAAGCTCAAAGGTGACGCTTCCACTCTCGTGCCGCAGGAAATCTGCGCCGAGGTGCTGATCGAGAAATACGCCAAAGGCGACGAGCAGAGCATCCAGGAGGTCCGCTCCCGTGTTGCTCGCGCGCTCGCCGCGATCGAGTCGGAGGACCGTCGCGCCCACTGGGAGGCAAAGTTCTTCGAAGCTCAGCAGATGGGCTTCGTTCCAGCCGGGCGCATCAACAGCGCCGCCGGCACCAAGCTCCAGGCCACGCTGATCAACTGCTTCGTGCAACCGGTCGGAGACTCGGTCACCGAGTCCGTCGACGGCCGTCCCGGCATCTACACCGCCCTCGCACAGGCCGCCGAGACCATGCGTCGCGGCGGCGGGGTAGGCTATGATTTTTCCAGCATTCGGCCCAAAGGTGCGCTGGTCAAGGGCACCCAGTCCAACGCCTCGGGCCCGGTTTCCTACATGCGGGTCTTCGATCGCTCCTGCGAAACCGTCGAGTCAGCCGGTGCGCGCCGCGGCGCGCAAATGGGTGTGTTGCGCTGCGACCACCCGGACATCGAGGAATTCATCCACGCCAAGGACGCCGGCGACCTTACCAACTTCAACATTTCGGTCGGTGTCACCGACGCGTTCATGAAGGCGGTCGAGGCCGATACCAATGTCGAGCTCACCCACAAGGCCGAGCCGATCGACGAACTCAAGCAGGCCGGTGCCTACCAGGTCGACGACGGTGTATGGGTCTATCGGAAAGTACGCGCGCGCGACCTGTGGGATCAGGTCATGCGCTCTACCTACGACCACGCGGAGCCCGGCATCCTGTTCCTGGACCGAATGAACCAGGACAACAACCTCTACTACTGCGAAAACATCGAGGCCACCAACCCCTGCGCCGAGCAGCCGCTGCCGCCCTATGGCTGCTGCGACCTCGGCTCGGTCAACCTCACCCCCTTCGTCAAAAATCCTTTCTCCGACAAGGCCGAGTTCGATTTCGAAGGCTTCGGCAAAGTGGTCGACACCGCCATCCGCATGCTCGACAACGTGCTCGACATCACCCACTGGCCGCTGCCCGAGCAGGAGGCCGAGGCCCAGTCCAAGCGTCGCGTCGGGCTCGGCTTCACCGGCCTGGGCGACACGCTCATCATGCTGCAGCTGCGCTACGACAGCGTTGAAGCACGCAAAATGGCGACCCGCATTTCCGAGTTCATGCGCCACCGCGCCTATCTCGCCTCGGTCGAGCTCGCCGTCGAGCGCGGCGCTTTCCCCCTGTTCAACGCAGATCTGTACCTGTCGGGCGGAAACTTCGCCTCGCGCCTGCCGGCCGACATCAAGGACAAGATCCGCAAGCACGGTATCCGTAACTCCCATCTCTTGTCGATCGCTCCCACCGGCACGATCTCGCTGGCTTTCGCCGACAACGCCTCCAACGGCATCGAACCGCCCTTCTCCTACACCTACACCCGTCGCAAGCGCATGGCCGACGGC
>CAYTAY010000004.1:0-44742 GCA_964435845.1 uncultured Azoarcus sp. | reverse complement strand
CAGATTCGCACCCACGACATGCACCGCCACGCCGAACTCGGCGTGGCCGCGCACTGGCGCTACAAGGAGGAGGGCAGCCATGGCGTCGACTATGATGAGAAAATCGCGCTGTTGCGCAACCTGCTCTCGTGGCGTGACGAAATCGCCGACAGTAGCGACTGGGTCGCGCAGTTTCGCAGAGCGTCGCTGGACGACACCATCTATGTGCTCACGCCACAGGGCAGGGTGATCGACCTGCCTCAGGGGGCGACGCCGGTCGATTTCGCTTACCGTCTGCACACCGATGTTGGGCACCACTGTCGTGGCGCCAAGGTCGACGGCCATCTGGTGTCGCTGAACACACCCCTGAATAGCGGCCAAACCATCGAGATCACCACGGCGAAGGAGGGCGGGCCATCCCGCGACTGGCTGAATCCGCAACTCGGCTATGTGGTCACCAGCCGCGCGCGCAACAAGATCAAGCAGTACTTCAGCCAGTTGGAAGAGGTCGAAGTGATCTCGCGCGGGCGGGCTTTCGTCACGCGGGAAATGCAGAAGGAAGGGCGGTCGCAGGCAAATACTGACGACCTTGCCTCTAGGCTGGGCTTTCGCAATGCTGACGCGATGTATGCCGCGGCCGGTCGTGGCGAACTCGGCCCCCGGGCGGTGCACAATGCCTTGCGCGAGGCCGTGCCGCCGTCCGAAGTGGAAACGCCGCCCAGCGAGATCGTGGTCGGCCGCAGTCGTGCGAGCGACAGCAGCGACAAGATCCTGCTCGTTGGCGTGGGCAAGTTGTTGACCTCACTGAGTCGCTGCTGCAAGCCGGCGCCACCCGATGCCATCAAGGGCTTCGTCACCAAGGGTCGTGGGGTTTCGATCCACCGCAGCGACTGTAGCGACTTTCAGCGCCTGGTCGAGCAGCACTCGGAGCGGGTCATCGAGGCCGAGTGGGGCGAGCAGGCTTTCGTCGGCAAGCAGTCGGTGTTTCCCGTCGATATCCTGGTCGAGGCGGTCGATCGCCAGGGCCTGTTGCGCGACATCTCGGAAGTCTTGTCCCGCGAGAAGCTTAACGTGATCGCGGTCAACACCCTGTCGAAAAAGGACAAGGCCTTCATGCGTTTCACGCTCGAAGTGAGCGGAGGGGCGCAAATCACTCGCGCCACCAGCCTGATCCGCGAAGTGCCCGACGTCCTCGACGCGCGCAGACGTTGATCACCACCGGTCAAATTGCTGATTCAACCCGCGCCGGCCAGACCCGCCAGAAGCAGATCCTGTGCTGAGCGTCGCACGCCACGGCTGGTCTTGCGACGATAACGGCCATTTGGGAGCATTTCCCACGCCTGCACGTTGTCGCCGAGATAGGCACGCAATCCCTCGCGCATCACCCGTCGCTTGAGCTTCGGATCCAGGATCGGAAAGGCGACCTCGACCCGGCGGAAAAAATTGCGGTCCATCCAGTCCGCACTCGAGAGGTAGAGCTTTTCCTCTCCCTCGGCATGGAAGAAGAAGATGCGGTGATGCTCGAGAAACCGGCCAATGATTGATCTGACCCGGATGTTGTCGGACAGGCCCCGGACTCCCGGCTTGAGGGCGCATGGGCCGCGCACGATGAGGTCGATGCTGACACCAGCCTGCGAAGCCGCATAAAGCGCCTCGATGGTTTCAGGCTCGAGCAAGGCATTCATCTTGGCGATGATCCGGCTCCTGCGTCCGGCCCGGGCTGCCTCGGCCTCGGCGTTGATCGCGGCGACCACATTGGGTTGCAGCGCGAACGGTGCCTGCCACAGGTGAGTCAGCTGGGTGGCGGTGCCGAGGCCGGTGATCTGCTTGAACAGTTCGGCAACATCGCGACCGATCTCCTCGTTGCAGGTGAGCAATCCGAAGTCGGTGTAGAGGCGCGTGGTGCGGGGGTGGTAATTGCCGGTGCCCATGTGTACGTAATGGCGCAAGGCGCCTTCCTCGCGTCGCACGAACATCAGCAGCTTGGCGTGAGTCTTGTAACCGAAGACGCCGTAGACCACATGAACGCCTACTTCTTCCAGGCGACTGGCGAGGGTGATGTTGGCCTCCTCGTCGAAGCGGGCCATCAGTTCGAGCACGACGGTCACCTCCTTACCCTTTTGGGCGGCGCTGGCAAGGTGTTCCATCAACACCGAGTCGGTGCCGGTACGATAGACTGTCATCTTGATCGCAAGCACCTGCGGATCATCGGCGGCCGAACGCAGCAGTTGGATGACCGGACTGAAGCTCTGGAACGGGTGATGCAGCAGCACATCCTGCTTTCGCAGTGCCGCGAAAATATCGCGCTTCTTGTCCAACTCCCTGGGTGCGCCGGGCAGGAAGGGCTGATAGCCCAGGTCGGGGCGTGCGACCCAGTCCGGGACCTGCATCAGGCGCACCAGATTGACGATCCCGGGCGTTTTGTAAAGGTCCCGGCGGGCCAGCTTGAAGTGTTGCAGCAGGAACGCCTCCATCTGCTCGGAGCAGGTGTCGGCAACTTCGAGGCGCACCGCATCGCCGAAATGGCGCTGCTGCAACTCGCCCTTGAGCGAGGCACGCAAGTCCTTGACCTCTTCCTCGTCCACGAACAGGTCGGAATTGCGGGTGACCCTGAACTGGTAGCAATCGAGCACCTTCATGCCCGAGAAAAGCTCCTCGACATGCGCATGCATGATCGACGACAGGAAAACGAAGCTGTATTCGTGCTCGCAGATGTCGCGCGGCAACCGGATCACACGCGGCAGCGCGCGCGGCGCCTGGACGATGGCGACCCCGGAGTCGCGTCCGAACGCGTCTCGCCCCTCGAGTTCGATTGCGAAATTGAGACTCTTGTTGAGGATGCGTGGAAACGGATGGGCGGGGTCGAGGCCGATCGGGGTCAGCACCGGGCTGACCTCACGGCGGAAGTACTCCCGAATCCAGCTGGATTGCGCTTCGGTCCATAGACTGCGGCGAACGAAGGTGATGCCCTCTCGCTCGAGTGCCGGCAGGATCTCGTCGTTCAGCAGGGAATACTGTTCGGCGATGATGGAATGCACTTCCTCGCTGACTCGCTCGAGCAACTCGGCAGGGGCAATGCCATCGCTGCCTGCGCTGCGGCTGCCGAGACGGATCTGTTCCTTGATGCCCGAGACGCGGATCTCGAAGAACTCATCAAGATTGCTTGATACGATGCACAAAAAGCGCAGCCGCTCGAGCAGCGGAACACGCTTGTCTGCCGACTGGGCGAGCACCCGCCGCTGGAACTGAAGCAGCGACAGTTCCCGGTTGATGTAATGATCGGCGGGGTATTCCCGCTTGATGCGTGCCTGTTTCATGTTTGTGTCCGAACCTCCCGACAGATGTCCAGTGTCCCCCTGTCATGTTACAGAAACTGCACCGCGCCTGCGTGATCCCATCGACACGTGGGTTCGAGGCTTCTCGATCCCGCGAGCGGGCCAGGAAGGGTGTACCCCGTGGCGTGAGGGCCCGATGGTAGAATCGCGTGTCGATTTTCTGTGAGTAAGAGGGATGAATGAACTGATCGCTGCGATCGATCTCGGCTCCAACAGCTTCCGCCTGCAGGTCGGCAGAGTCGTCGGCGATCAGATCTATCCGCTCGATGGGCTCAAGGAATCGGTGCGCCTGGCCGCCGGGCTCACGCCGGACAAGCATCTGGATGCCGCAGCGCAGCAACGCGGTCTGGACGCAATGCGACGCTTCAATGAACGCCTGCGCGGGTTTGCGCCGGATGCGGTGCGGGCCGTGGCGACCGACACCTTGCGCGTGGCCAAGAATGCGCCCGAGTTTTTGCTACAGGCACAGGCGGCCTTGGGCCATCCGATCGAGGTGATCGCGGGACGAGAGGAAGCCCGCTTGGTCTACGTCGGCGTGGCCCACACGCTGCCCGACCCCCACCTGCAACAGTTGGTGGTGGACATCGGCGGCGGCTCGACCGAGTTCATCATCGGCAAGAGCTTCGAGCCGCTGCAGCTCGAGTCCCGGCACATGGGCTGTGTATCCTACAGCCTGCGTTATTTCCCAGCGGGCAAGATCGACAAGAAAAACCTGAAAGAGGCCGAGTTCGCCGCACGACAGGACCTGCAAACGATCGTCCACGCCTATCGCACGACCGGATGGGAACTGGCGGTCGGTTCCAGCGGCTCGGCCAAATCCTTGGTCGATGTGCTCGAGCAAAACGGAATCACCGCCGAAGGAATCACCCGCCAGGGGCTGGAGCGCCTGCGGGAGGTGCTGCTGGCTGCCGGAAACCTCGACAAGCTCGAACTCGCCGGTCTCAAAGCTGACCGCTTGCCGGTGTTTCTCGGCGGTTTTGCGATCATGTCGGCGGTTTTCAAGGAGTTCGGTCTCGAGCGCATGGCCTTCTCAGAGGGGGCGCTGCGCCTGGGCGTGCTGTACGACCTGCTGGGTCGATACCACCACCACGATCTGCGCGATGCGACCGTCTGCTCTTTCATGCATCGCTACCAGGTGGATCGCCCGCAGGCCAAGGCGGTCAGTGAAACCGCCTGCCACCTGCTGCATTCGCTCGATCCGGCGACAGCGCAGGCAGACCACCCCGACAATATGTTCCTGCGTTGGGCAGCATTGCTGCACGAAATCGGCATCTCCGTCGCGCATGCGAGCTTTCACAAGCACAGCGCCTACATTCTCGCCAATGCCGACATGCCGGGATTCTCCCGTATGGACCAGGCGCGGCTTGCGCGAATCGTGCTCGCGCATCGCGGCAAGCTCACCCGGATCGCGGGCCTCGATCTCGACAACCCGGACTGGCGTCTGATCGTTTGCCTGAGGCTGGCCTACATTCTCCACCGCGCACGCGACGGACGCGGTTTGCCGCCGATCGACATCGAAGCGACATCACACGGGTTCGGGGTGACGCTGTGCGACGGCTGGCTCAGGAAGCACCCGCTGACCGCGGCCGTGCTCGAAGACGAGCAGCGTCAGTGGTTGTCGATCGGCAGCGGACTCGCCGTCAGAAACCGGGTCGCGAGTCACGCATCGTGACCGATCGCGCCGACATGAACCAAGCGCCGGGTGTCACGCACAGCGGCAGCGAGGTGAGCCTGCATGGCGACTGGACACTGAGGTCCATCGCACCGCATGTCGGTGCGCTCAGGCGAGCACTGGCTGCGGCGCCAGCCGATGCGAAGTGGGCACTCAGCGGCGTCGATCGTTTCGACAGCTTCGCTGCGACACTGCTGTGGCAGGCATGGGGTGGCAAGTGGGCCACCTCGCTCGAGGCTTCGGATTCGCAGAAGAACACCCTGAAAGCTATCTCGCGCCACGCGGTGCAGCGTCTCCCCAGGCCGGCTCGCTGGACCCTGGTCGACATCGTGATCGGGGTCGGCGCCACCGTGTTGCTGCTGGTCGAGCACGTCGCCGACATGATCCGTCTCGTCGGACAGTTGTTCATTGATACCCTGCACATTGTCCGGCATCCACTGGACGCCCCGCTCAAGGAGATTTCTGCCGGCGTCTACAAGATGGGCGTCAAGGCCATGCCTGTGGCCGCACTGGTGGGATTTTTGATCGGCGTGGTGCTGTCGTATCTCTCGGCATTGCAACTGAAGGCCTTTGGTGCCGACATCTTCATCGTCAATATTCTCGGCCTCGGCATCATCCGCGAGCTCGGACCGGTGCTGGTGTCGATTTTGGTCGCGGGCCGCTCGGGGTCGGCGATGACCGCTCAGCTCGGGGTGATGAGGGTCACCGAGGAGATCGACGCCCTGTCGGCGATGGGTATCTCACGCACTCTGCGGCTGGTGCTGCCCAAGGTCATCGCCCTGACCCTGGCAATGCCGCTGCTGGTGCTGTGGACGTCCGGCATGGCCTTGTTCGGCGGCATGGTCGCGGCCTGGATCCAGCTCGACCTGTCCTTCACGTTTTTCATCGAGACCCTGCCTCAGGCCGTTCCTATAGCCAACCTCTACATCGGCTTCTCCAAGGGCGCTTTGTTCGGCTTGCTGATCGCACTCATCGCCTGCCATTTCGGGCTCAGGGTCAAGCCCAACACAGAAAGCCTGTCGGCAAATACCACCGCGTCAGTGGTGACCGCGATCACCATGGTGATCGTGGCTGACGCGGTACTGGCGATCGCCACCCGCTCGATCGGGGTGCCTTTGTGACAGACAAAACTATCGTGCGCCTGTCGGGCATCGACACCCGCTTCGGCTCCACCATCATTCACGAGGGACTGAAGCTCGAGATTGCGCGGGGCGAAATGGTCTCGCTGGTCGGTGGTTCGGGCAGCGGCAAGACCACGCTGCTGCGTCACATCATCGGCCTGACGCGACCGTACGCCGGCCAGGTGGAGCTTTTCGGGGAACCACTTTTTTCGGGTTCGGCCATGATCCAGCGCAACCGACGCCGCAGGTTCGGCGTGTTGTTCCAGCAGGGCGCTCTGTTCTCGGCACTGAACGTTGCCGAGAACATCGCCTTTCCGCTGCGCGAGCTGCGCGTCGCCAGCCCAACTGAAGTGGATACTCTGGTCGCCCAGAAAATGGCAATGGTCGAGCTGGAACCCCATCATGCTGTCCTTATGCCGGCGGAGCTGTCCGGTGGTATGGTGAAGCGAGTCGCACTCGCGCGCGCGCTGGCTTTGGAGCCTGAACTTTTGCTGCTCGACGAGCCAACGGCCGGGCTCGACCCGGACCGCAGTGCATTATTCGTGGCGCTGATTCGCGAGCTTCACAAACGCCTGTCACTGACCGTCATCCTGGTTACACACGACATCGACACGCTCGCGGCCTTGTCCACCAAAATCGCAGTGCTCGCTGATCGGCGCATCGTGAGCTATGCCGGTCTCGAGGAAACCGTAGCCTTCGATCACCCCTTTGTCGAACGATTTTTCGGCGGAGAACAGGGTCGTCGCGCCCTGACTCGTCATGTTGTTGGAGGACACCACTGATGGAAAACCGCGCTCATGCCCTCGTGGCGGGCACCTTCGTGTTGCTGCTCGGTCTCGCCGCAGGCTTTGCGGTGTGGTGGTTCACCGACCAACGCGATGAATTGACCACTTACCACCTGGTGTCGACCGGCAGCGTCACCGGCCTCAACCCGCAGGCCCAGGTGCGGTTCCGCGGCATTTCGGCGGGCAAGGTCAGTAGCATCCGCATCGACCCGGACGATCCGCGCAACATCCTCGTGTCGATCGAGGTGCGCTCCGACCTGCCAATCACCGGCGGCACCCGTGCCATGCTGGGCTATCAGGGCGTGACCGGCCTGGCCTTCGTGCAACTCGACGACCGGGGGGACGACCCCCGCCCTCTGGTTTCGGAAAGCGGCCGGCCGGCCCGGCTGGTACTCGAAGCCGGCCTCTTCGAACAACTCAGTGATGCGGCGCTCGACGCGGTGAGCAGCTTCCGGCGGGTTTCTGACGATGTCGGGAGTTTCTTCGACGAGGCCAACGTTGCGCGCTTTCGCAATACTCTGCAAACCCTGGAGTCCGCTGCTGTCGGGCTGGACAAGACCCTGGGCGGGGCGCCCGAGGTCCTGGCCGACCTACGGCGCATGCTCAGCGAGGAAAACGCACGCCATCTGGCCTCAGCACTCGAAGGGCTCGACCGGCTGAGCACGAGTGCCGCACCGCTCACCGAGGAGGCGCAAATCGTGCTCGCACGCCTGGACGAGGTACTGGCGACGCTGGGTAGACTCGCCAGAGCCACCGGCGACAGCTTCCTGGATACGACACTACCGCAACTGAACAGCATGCTGGCGGAGCTCACCGACACTTCCGCACGTCTTGGCCGGCTCATCGACGAAGTCGACGCTGCGCCGCAAATGCTGATCACCGGCAGAAGCGAGCGCAAGCCTGGCCCGGGTGAAGACGGTTTCCGCCCCTGACAAACCTGTACCGGAATTTCGCAATGATCTTCTCCATGCCCATGATTCGTCATCTCCTCGCTGCAACTGCAGTGGTACTGCTGAGCGCTTGTGCCGGCATCGTCACCCCGCCTGCGAGTTTCACCATTTATGATCTCGAGTTGCCCGCCGCTGCCACACGCTCGGTTGGCAAGGGCCTGACCCCGGTCTCGATCGAGGTCCGCGCACCGTCCTGGTTGTCGAGCTCCGCTATGCAATACCGCCTGGATTTCAGGCAGCCGAGCAGCCGCGAGGTGTTCGCTGAGAGCCGCTGGGCGGGGCACCCGTCGGAAATGCTGCAACGCCAGCTGGTCGCCTCCCTCGGCACCACCGGCGGCGGCAATGGACTGTGCCGTTTGCGAATCGATCTGGACGAATTCATCCAGAGCTTCGAAACCCTCGAAACCAGCGCAAGCGAACTCATTGTTCGGGCGAACCTGCTTGCGCCGCGGGATGAGGCAGTTCTGGCACGGGAGCGCTTCGTGATCGTCACCCCTGCTGTCACGGCCGATGCGGCCGGCGGCGTGCTCGCACATCGCCGGGGCACAAACCAGCTCACCGAATCCCTCCGCGTCTGGCTCGATACGCTTGACGGCAGCTCGACGGCGGGATTGAATGTGCAGCAACGATGCCGCCCCTGAGGGGGGATGACCAAGGGTGGCGTTCGCACAGCCGCGATCACACAACAAAAGATGACGAGGAGGCAGAGGATGAGCAATACGTCCCCGTACGATCAGGGGCTCGGGCGCAATAGCGCCAACTATGTCCCGCTGACCCCGCTGACTTTCATCGAACGCAGTGCGGCAGTCTATCCCGACCGATGCGCGGTGGCGCACGGCGAGCGCAGCTACACTTGGCAACAAGCTTATACCCGCAGCCGCAGGCTGGCTTCCGCGCTCCGGCAGCACGGCATTGGCAAGCACGACACCGTCGCGGTCATTCTCAACAACACGCCGGAAATGTTCGAGTGCCACTTCGGCGTACCCGGCAGTGGTGCGGTGCTCAACACCATCAATACCCGGCTCGATGCCGAGGCAATTGCCTTCATCCTCAACCATGGCGAAGCAAAGCTTTTGATCACCGACCGGGAGTATTCGCGAACAGTCGCCAAGGCTTTGCAGCTGGCCGGTCGCGAGGGCCTGATCGTCATCGACGTCGACGACCCTGAATACGACGGACCGGGCGAGCGCATCGGCAGCCTCGACTACGAAACCTTCGTCGCCGGGGGGCAGGCGGACTTCGACCTGATTCAGCCGGAAGACGAGTGGGAGGCGATTTCGCTCAACTACACCTCGGGCACGACCGGCAACCCCAAGGGGGTCGTCTATCATCATCGCGGCGCCTATCTCAATGCGATGTCGAACATCGTGTCCTGGGGCATGCCCCAGCACTCGGTCTATCTGTGGACGCTGCCGATGTTCCACTGTAACGGCTGGTGTTTTCCGTGGACCATGGCGGCCAATGCCGGCACCAATGTCTGCTTGCGACGGGTTGATCCGCGCCTGATCTTCGACAAGATCCGTGCTCACCGGGTGACCCACTACTGCGGCGCGCCCATCGTCCATTCCATGCTCGCCAGTGCGCCCGAGACGTGGCGGGAGGGCATCGATCACAAGGTCTCCGGCCTGGTGGCCGCGGCGCCACCACCGGCCTCGGTGATCGAAGCGATGACCCGTATCGGCTTCGAAATCACGCATGTTTATGGCCTGACCGAAACCTATGGCCCGGCTGCAGTCTGCGCCAAGCAAGACGACTGGGCCGAGTTGCCGCTGGATGAACAGGTTGTGAAGAACGGCCGCCAGGGCGTGCGTTACCACGCACAGGAAGGCATCGCCGTGATGGATCCGGAAACCATGGAGCAGGTGCCGGCAGACGGCGAGACCATGGGTGAAATCATGTTCAGAGGCAACCTGGTCATGAAGGGTTACCTCAAGAACGAATCGGCGACTGCCGAGGCCTTCCGCGGCGGCTGGTACCACACCGGCGATCTGGCGGTGCTGCAACCGGACGGCTACGTGAAGATCAAGGACCGCTCCAAGGACATCATCATTTCCGGCGGCGAGAATATCTCGTCGATCGAAGTCGAAGACGCCTTGTACAAACATCCGGCGGTCCTGGCTGCCGCGGTGGTCGCCGCGCCGGACGACAAGTGGGGTGAGGTGCCCTGCGCCTTCGTTGAACTGCGCGAAGGCGCCACAGTTAGCGCCGAGGCGTTGATCGCGCATTGCCGTTCGCACCTTGCGGGGTACAAGATACCCAGACGGGTTCAATTCACCACACTACCCAAGACCTCGACCGGCAAGATCCAGAAATTCGTGCTGCGCGAACAGGCCAGATCCACCGCCTCGTTCGACTGATCACGACCCATTCAGAGGGAGACACCCAATGAGCGCACTGCCCACCGACCAGAATGAACCCCTTGTACGACGTCAAGACGACCAAGGCGTCGTCCATCTGCGCTTGAACAGGCCGATGCAGTTCAATGCCCTGTCTCGCGACATGCTCGAATGCCTGATCGCGGAGATCGATACCATCGCAGCGGACGAACAGGCCCGCGTCGTGGTCATCTCAGGCGAGGGGAAGGCGTTTTGTGCGGGCCACGACTTGAAAGAGATGCGCGGCAATCACACGCTGGCCTTCCAGCAGGCCTTGTTCCGCCTGTGCGGCGATTTCATGACCAAGCTCACCCGCATGCCCCAGCCAGTAATCGCGCGGGTCCATGGCATCGCCACCGCCGCCGGTTGTCAGCTGGTGTCGATGTGCGACCTCGCGGTTGCCGCCGATGTGTCGCGCTTCGCGGTATCCGGCATCAACGTTGGGCTGTTCTGCGCGACACCGGGTGTCGGCCTGTCGCGCAACATGGGGCGCAAGAAGGCGTTCGAGATGCTGGTCACCGGCGATTTCATCGACGCACACGAAGCGCAACGGCGCGGTCTGGTGAACCGTGTCGTCCCGCTCGAGCAACTCGACGACGAGGTGACGGTGCTGGCGCGTTCGATTTGCGCCAAGTCCCCGGTGGCGATCCGGATGGGCAAGCAGATGTTCTACCGCCAACTCGAAATGGGCATCGATGCGGCCTACCAGCTGGCTGCCGAAACCATGGCCTGCAACGCGATGACCGAGGATGCCGGCGAGGGGATCGACGCGTTCATGGGCAAGCGCAAACCTCAATGGCGGGGCCGCTGACCCCGCTTGTCTTTTTCGATGTTGATCGACACCCACATCCATCTCGACGCCAGCGAATTCGACGCTGATCGTGACGAAGTGGCGGAGGCCGCGCGTGCGGCAGGCGTCGGTTGCTTTGTCGTTCCTGGGGTCGAAGTCGAAGCGTTCTCCGCGCAAAGGGCGCTTGCCCGGCGTCATGCGGACGTTCGCCTGGCGTTCGGCATCCACCCACTCTACGTTGGGCAAGCCAAAGATGCGGATCTTGAGCGGGTCGAGGCAGAGCTCCTGACGGGTGATGCGGTGGCGGTGGGCGAAATCGGGCTTGATGGTTTCGTCGCGGAACCACAGATGTTTCTGCAGGAGCGTTTCTATGCCGCCCAGTTGAAGCTTGCCAAGAAACACGGGCTACCGGTGATCCTGCATGTGCGCAGAGCGGTCGACCTGGTTCTCAAGCATCTGCGGCGGATCGAGGTGTGCGGCGGTATCGCCCATGCCTTTAACGGCAGCCGTCAGCAGGCCGACGCCTTCATTGCGATGGGTTTCAAGCTCGGTTTTGGCGGCGCGATGACCTTCAGCGGTTCGACGCGTATCCGCAAGCTCGCTGCCGAGTTGCCGCTGGAGAGCATCGTGCTCGAGACCGATGCCCCGGACATTGCGCCGGCCTGGGCAAATGAGGCCCGCAACGAACCCGCAAACCTGGCGCAGTTCGTCGAGACACTCGCCGAGCTGCGCAACATGGCGGTTGAGGAAATCGCCCGGGTGACGACCGAGAACGCGCGCTCAGTTCTGAGCAGGCTCTGAGCAGCGGGGCGCCAGTTGTCCGCGTGCGTTCGCCGATTGCGCGATGAGTTCGGAAATGTCGCGCTTGAGGCGGGACACGTCGCTGTCGAAACGCTCGTAACTCATCATCGATACCCCGAAAACATAAGCATAGAGCAGCATGCAACGGCTCGAGGCCTCGTCCATCGGCACCCCGCAGGCAAGAAAGAGATCGCGCGCGCAGCGCAGACGAATGTCATCGACCTCGGCAACGATCGCGGCTGCATCGGCATCACGCCGCGCCCAGTCCCGAACTGCGAGCTCGATCATCATCCCGCGCCGACTGCGGCCGGCGCTATAGACATCGATGACGTGATGAATCTGCTCGACCTCTCGACCCGGTTGGGCGCGGGTTTGCTTGATGATGTCGCGGATTCGACCGTCTTTCCAGACCTGCAGGACCGCCATCAACAGGTCGCGCCGGCCCTGAAAGTGCCAGTAGAAGCTGCCTTTGGTTACTTCGAGGCGCTTGGCTAGTACTTCTACCCGCAGGCCGGAAACGCCTTCCTCGGCAAGCACATCCATCGCGCCCTGGATCCAGGCGTCGCGGTCTAGTTGAGTGCGAGGTTTGTTCACGCGTCCTTCCATACGGGGAAGTATTGACGAAAAGGTCACCATACGCTACCGTATGCGCCCATACCGTGACGTATGGAATGCTTTTTTCTCTTTACGGTCAAGGTGTGCATCGGTGGCAGCCAGTGCCATAATCCTGGAAACCTCGGTTGGACGTGCTCGAGTGTGCCTCTGGCGCGTCGTCTGGCAAGGCGCGACGAGACGGCATGGTCGCTCCCTGCAAGAGAGGAGTAACGCAGCCAGGCGTGCAATCGGGCACGTAGCGGATTCGCCCAGCGGGTGGCCGTCGTCGAAGGTAGTATCCCAAGCTCTGTAAGACATTCAAGGTCATGGAGAGCGATCAACTGAGGTTTCCAGGATAATCATTGATGCAACGAACAGAACACCCACAATTGCATAGAGGAGCTCGGCTTTGAAGATACTTGTACCGATCAAACGCGTCGTCGACTACAACGTCAAGGTACGTGTGAAGAGCGACGGCAGCGGCGTGGATATCGCCAACGTCAAGATGTCGATGAATCCTTTCGACGAGATCGCGGTAGAAGAGGCAGTCCGCCTCAAGGAGGCGGGCGTTGCCACCGAAGTGGTCGCGGTGTCCTGCGGCGTCGCCCAGTGTCAGGAGACCCTGCGTGCCGCCATGGCCATTGGTGCCGACCGCGGCATCCTGGTCGAGACCGACGCCGAGCTTCAGCCGCTGGCGGTGGCCAAGTTGCTCAAGGCGATCTGCGACAAGGAGCAGCCCGACGCCGTGTTCTGCGGCAAGCAGGCGATCGACGACGACGCCAACCAGACCGGCCAGATGCTGGCTGCGCTGCAGGGCTGGCCGCAGGCGACGTTCGCCTCCAAGGTCGCGCTCGCCAATGGTGTTGCCAGGGTCACCCGCGAGATCGATGGCGGCCTCGAGACCCTCGAAATCAAGCTGCCGGCAGTCGTGACCACCGATCTGCGCCTGAACGAGCCGCGCTACGCCACGCTACCCAACATCATGAAGGCCAAGAAAAAACCGCTCGACACGATGAAGCCCGAAGAGCTGGGTGTCGATGTCGCGCCACGGCTGAAGACCCTCAAGGTCGCCGAGCCACCCAAGCGCAGCGCCGGCGAACGCGTCGCCGACGTCGCCCAACTGGTCGACAAGCTCAAGAACGTTGCAAAGGTGATCTGACATGACCATTCTCGTTATCGCCGAACACGACAACCAGAGCCTCAAGGGCTCCACCCTCAACACCATCGCAGCAGCAGCAGCCATCGGTGGCGAAATCGACGTGCTGGTTGCCGGGCAGGGCTGCACGGCGGCCGCCGAGGCGTGCGCTGCGGCAGCTGGCGTGACCCGCGTCAAGCTGGCCGACGCCGCGCAGTATGGTGACCAGTCCGCTGAAAACCTGGCCGCGCTGGTAGTCGAGCAGGCGGGTCGATACACCCATGTGCTCGCACCGGCCACCACCTTTGGCAAGAACTTCATGCCGCGTGTGGCAGCGCTGCTCGATGTCGCGCAGATCAGTGACATCGTCGCGGTCGAGGGTCCGGATACCTTTGTGCGCCCGATCTACGCGGGCAATGCTCTGGCGACAGTGCAGAGTGCCGATCCCGTCAAGGTCATCACGGTGCGGACCACCGGCTTCGAAGCGGTCGGGCAGGGCGGCGGCGCGCCGGTCGAGCCGGTCTCCGCAGCATCCGATCTCGGCCTGTCCAAACTCGTTGGCCGCGAGCTGACCAAATCCGAGCGCCCGGAGCTCGCCGGTGCGCGCATCATCGTCTCCGGTGGCCGTGGCCTTGGCAGCGGCGACAACTACCATGCGCAACTCGAGCCGCTAGCGGACAAGCTCGGTGCCGCGCTGGGTGCCTCGCGTGCTGCGGTCGACGCTGGTTACGTGCCCAACGACTACCAGGTCGGGCAGACTGGCAAGATCGTCGCGCCCGACTTGTACATAGCCATCGGTATCTCCGGAGCGATCCAGCACCTCGCAGGCATGAAGGATTCCAAGATCATCGTCGCGATCAACAAGGATCCGGAGGCGCCGATTTTCCAGGTTGCCGATTACGGCCTGGTCGCGGACCTGTTCCAGGTCGTGCCGGAACTGACCGCGGCTGTAGGTTGACGCGCACGGGCAAGAAGGATGAACCTCCCCGCCGAGCTGTTCTCCGCAGGCTGGCACTGGTTTGCTGTCGTGATTACCCTGACGACGGCCGTCGTGCTGGTGAGAGGGACCAACTGGAGAGCACTCGGCCAGGGGCCGCAGCTGAACCTGATGTTCGGCCTGGCGGTGACGCTGGCCCTGTTATGGAGCTTGAAGGCGGGCGTCAAGCCGGGACTGAGCCTCCATCTGCTCGGCGCCATGGCGGCCACACTGGCGCTCGGCCCGCGGCTTGCAATCGTCTCGCTCGGACTTGCCCTGTGTGGGGTGACGCTCAACGGTGATGTGAGCTGGAATGCCTGGGCGATCAATTTCGTGCTGATGTGCCTGATCCCGGTGCTGATCGCGCAGGGTTTTCTCAGGTTCATCGAACGAACCCTGCCGCCGCATTTTTTCATTTTCATCTTCGTCGTTGCCTTTTTTGGATCGGCTTTCACCATCGTCAGCGGCGGATTCATCTCCTCTTTGGCGCTGACGGCGGCGGGTGCTTATCGCTTCGAGTTCCTTGCGAGTGAGTATCTGCCCTATTTCATTTTCATCGGCTTCTCGGAAGCCTGGATCGGCGGCGCCCTGATCACCGTGCTGGTGGTTTATCGGCCGGAGTGGGTCGCAGCTTTCGATGATCGCAAGTACCTGCTCGGCAAATGAGCCGGGCGCAAAGACAACCAAATCTGGAGCGAGAACAATGAGCGCTTATTCAGCACCCCTCCGCGATATGCGGTTTGTGATGACCGAACTGGCAGGACTGGCAGAAGTCGAGCAGTTGCCCGGCTGCGAAGAGATTTCGGACGATCTGGTCGATGCCATTCTCGATGAGGCGGCGAAGTTCGCAGGCAGCGTACTCGCCCCCCTGAACTGGACTGGCGATCAGGAAGGGGCCAAGTGGCACGATGGTGCAGTGACCACCGCACCGGGCTGGAAGGAGGCCTACAGCCAGTTCGCCGAGGCCGGCTGGCCCGGCATCGCCTGCGATCCGGACTTCGGCGGTCAGGGTCTGCCCAAGCTGCTGTCCACTGCGGTCATGGAAATGTGGAAATCGGCCAACATGGCCTTTTCGCTGTGTCCGATGCTCACTGCCGGGGCCATCGAAGCACTGATGCTGCGCGGCAGTGACGAACAGAAGGCGATGTATTTGCCCAAGATGGTGAGTGGTCAGTGGACCGGTACCATGAACCTCACCGAGCCGCAGGCCGGCTCCGATCTCGCAGCGGTCCGCGCCAAGGCCGAGCCTCAGGGCGACGGCACCTATCGGATCTTCGGTCAGAAGATCTTCATCACTTACGGTGAGCATGATCTCACCGACAACATCATTCACCTGGTGCTGGCCCGCCTACCGGATGCGCCCGAGGGTGTGAAAGGCATTTCACTGTTCGTCGTACCAAAGTTCATGGTCAATGCCGACGGTTCGCTCGGCGAGCGCAACGACGTGCATTGCGTGTCCATCGAGCACAAGCTCGGCATTCACGCCAGCCCGACCTGCGTGCTCGCATTCGGTGACAACGGCGGCGCGATCGGCACCTTGATCGGCGAACCGAATCGTGGCCTTGAGTACATGTTCATCATGATGAACGAAGCCCGGTTCGCAGTCGGCATGGAGGGCCTCGCACTTTCCGAGCGGTCTTATCAGCACGCGCTTCAATACGCCAAGGATCGTGTCCAGGGCACCGACGCCGGGGTGCGTGGCGGTCCGAAAGTGTCGATCATCCACCATGCCGACGTGCGCCGGATGCTGCTGTCGATGAAGTCTCAAACCGAGGCGATGCGGGCGCTGGCCTACGTTGTCGGCGCAGCCATCGACAAGGCGCACCGTCATCCTGATGCAGCCGAGCGCGAGCGTGCGCAGGGCTTCGTGGATTTGATGATACCGGTGGTGAAAGGCTGGAGCACCGAGAATTCAATCGAGGTTACTTCGACTGGCGTCCAGGTGCATGGCGGCATGGGCTTCATCGAGGAGACCGGCGCCGCACAGCATTTCCGTGATGCCAGAATCACCACCATCTACGAAGGCACGACCGCAATCCAGGCCAACGATTTGCTCGGTCGCAAGATCTATCGCGACAAGGGTGCGACGATTTCCGCAGTGCTGGAGCAGATGAAGGCCGTGGCCGGCGAAGCCCGTGCCAGCGGCGACGCTGCACTGTCCGCCATTGCGAACAGCCTGGACCAGGGAGTGAAAGCCCTGGAGGATGCAGTCGCCTACATCCTTGCAACCTACGGCGACGACGTCAAGGCGGCGTCGGTCGGTTCGGTACCTTTCCTGAAGTTGCTCGGTATCGTCTCGGGCGGTTGGCAGATGGCCCGAGCCGCACTCGTGTCACGTACCCGTCTTGCCGAAGGTAGTGGCGACGCGAGCTTCTACGAGGGCAAGATCGTTACCGCCCGCTTCTACGCTGACCACGTGATGTCTGCCGCTTCCGGGCTGGCCTACGCGGTCGTCAATGGTGCCGCCGGCGCACTCGACTTGAAAGAAGAGCAGTTCTGACGTCTGTTTCCAGCTCTCTGAACCGAGAAAGCCCCTGCTAGCAGGGGCTTTCTCGTTTTTGTGTACAGCTGAATCCGGTTCAGCGCACGTTGGCAGCGTTACGCAGTTCAGCCAGATGCTGCTCGAGCTTCTGCTGCTGCAATCGCTGCTCGAGTTGCGACGCAACTTCGGCCAGAGGCGGCGCCTCGACGTCACGCACATCCTGCATCTGGATTACATGATAGCCGAACTGGGTTTGCACCGGAGTCTGGGTAAATTGTTCCTTCTCCAGGCCCACCATGGCTTCGGCAAAGGGTTCGACGAACATGCCCGGGTTGCTCCAGCCCAACTCGCCACCTCGATCGCGGGAACCGGGGTCGAGTGATTCGGTAGCGACCGCTTCGAAGGCCTCACCGGCGCGCAGGCGGGCAATGATCGCCTTGGCCTGGTTTTCAGTCTCTACCAGCACATGGCGAGGCAGGTACTCCTTGCCACCCATTCGGGCCTTGATCGACTCGTATTCGCGCTCGATGTCCGCGCTGTTCACCGGATTGTTGCGCACGAAATCTTGAACATATGCACGGATCAACACCGCCTGACGGGCGAGATCCATTTGCGAGACCACGTCGTCACGACGATCGAGCCCGCTCTTGACCGCGGCCTGGGCGAGTACCTCGCGGCGAATCAGTTCTTCCCGCACAGCCTCGCGCAGTTGCGGCGAATCGGGTGCACCCTGAGCCTGCTGCTCGGCCATCATGATCGCAGCATGCGAAGCCGGGATGACCTTGTCGTTGACGACCGCATAGGGCTCGTTGGCCCATGCCGCCCCGGTGACAAAAGCTGCGATCAGGGTGGCGGCGATACGGTTGTAGGTAAATTTCATCTGCTTTCCTTGGTGGTTGGCTTGCCGGCTTCCTCGGGTGTAAGTGCATTCATCGGCAGCGCATGAATGCGTCCCTGCATCAGGTCCCCGACCGCATCGAACACCATGCGATGGCGAGCGATCCGACCCGCGCCGCGAAAGCGTTCAGAAACGATGGAGAGACGATAGTGTCCGCCGCCGGCGCGCGCACCGGGATGACCCGCATGCAGCGCGCTTTCGTCGACGATATCGATCGAGGTAGGTACCAGCGCCTGCAGCCGGCGCTTGAGTTCATCGATGGTATTCAAGGCAGTACCTTTTTGTAGGGATGGACACGGGTGCTTGCAAACACGCCCTCGACGACATAGGGATCCTGCGCGAGCCAGGCCTCGGCGTCGGCCTGGCGCTCAAATTCGGCGATCACGAGGCTTCCAGCGAAGCCCGCCGGGCCGGGATCCGGTGAGTCGATCGCCGGCATCGGACCAGCGGCGAAAAGACGGCCTTGGTCACGCAAGGCCTCGAGCCGCGCAAGGTGACCGGGGCGAACAGCGAGGCGTGTTTCCAGGGTGCCCGGTGCATCCTCACCAATGAGTACATAAAGCATGTTTGATCGTCTCCGTGATCCGTGGAACGGCCCGGTCAATTGCCGGCCGAGTTCGATGAAGTCGGAATTCTAGCGCGGCTGGAGCCGACTTTTCCAAACGGAATACGAATCGCCGCAACGAGACCACCCCCTTCGCGCTGCGTCAGGTCGAGCGAGCCCCTGTGCGCAGCCATGATGCGGTCCACGATCGCCAGGCCAAGGCCGGCCCCTTTCGTTCCGGAGCGAGCAGGGTCGAGGCGCGTAAACGGATGGCGCAACCGATCCACTTCCTTCAATGGGATTCCTGGCCCACGGTCCGCCACCCGAATGCAGGCGAACGCGCCATCGCGGCACACCGAGATATCTATGGGCAGTCGCGTGCCAGCATGGCGCATCGCATTGTCTATGAGGTTTGCCAATGCCCGACGCAACGGCAGGGCATGCACCTGCGCTTGCACAGACGCATCCGGGGCATCAAAATGGATGCACGCGCCACGTACTTTGAAAGCTTCAACCAGTTCGCTGACGAAGCGACCCAGTTCTACCTCCGTCATCGGTTTGTTTGGTGTGCCGCGCCCATAGTCCAGAAACTGCCCGATGATGCGATCCATTTCCTCGATGTCGGTGACCATCGCCAGCACGTCCTGCTGCTCGGCACCCGACATCTCCACACCGAGTCGCAGCCGCGCCAACGGTGTGCGCAGATCATGCGAAACGCCTGCGAGGAGTAGCGCACGATCAGCATCGGTTCTCGCCAGGTCGCCTGCCATCTGGTTGAATGCCCGGGCCACTGCCGCAATCTCCACCGGACCGTCCTCATGCAGTCGCGGTGGCGTCTTGCCATGGCCAACGATGCGCGCTGCTCGCGCGAGTTCCCGCAAGGGTTTACTGAACCAGGACACGATCAGGAAGGCACCGAGAAGCGCGACCGAGAGCGCGCCTGCGGTCCAAATGAGTACTTGGTCCAGCCCGCCCGGCGGCGTGATCCGATCGGCCGGCAACATCACCCAGAACTCGTCGGTGTCTTCTGGATGAAGTCTGAAACTGACCCAAAAACCGTCCAGCGTTTTCCAGCGTGCGGCCAGGCGGGTATGGTTACCCAGCTGATCGCGTATTTCATCAGTGAGCAGCCGCATTGGCCGGGTATCGGCGAGTGGCTCGAGCGCGTCATCGGGCTCGGCGGGGTAAATCCGGATCCCCTCGAGCGCGACCAGATCGATGAGCAGGTCGGTGCGACGCGCCACTTCGGCATTGATCAGCGCGGTACGGGTCAAATTGACGACACTGCCGACCATCTGTGCGAGGTCACGCGCCCGGGCGGGTTCCTGCAGATGACGATAAATCTGCGACCAGGTGGTCAAGGCCAGGATCAGCAGCAGGGCGTAGAGCAGAAAGGTTTGCCACAGCAGGGTGCGGGGATACAGGCGCAGCGAGGCAGAAGCGGGCGCTGCGACCTTGGTTGCGCCTCCGTCAGCCGGTGCCGGATCCTGCTCAACCCTCACTCTTGGCCTTCGTCCCATCCGGCACGAACACGTAGCCGAAACCCCAGACAGTCTGGATGTATCTCGGTTTTCCGGCGTCGTCCTCGACGAGTTTGCGCAGCCGGCTGATCTGGACGTCGATGGCTCGATCGAACACGCCGTATTCGCGCCCTCGAGCGAGCTCCATCAGCTTGTCGCGCGACAACGGCTCGCGGGGGTGTTGCAACAGTACCTTGAGCAGCGAGAACTCGCCGGTTGTCAGCGCGATCTCCTCGCCTTCGCGGGTGAGCGAGCGGGTGGCAAGGTCGACACTGACCTTGCCGAACTCTATGACTTCATCCTCGGCCACCGGGGCGCCGGGGGGCGGGGTGGGACGACGGCGCATGACGGCGTGGATTCGCGCGACCAGCTCTCGTGGATTGAAGGGTTTGGGCAGGTAGTCGTCGGCACCCATTTCCAGGCCGATGATGCGATCGACCTCATCGCCCTTGGCCGTCAGCATGACAATGGGAATGGCATTGTCCTCAGCACGCAGTCGCCTGCAGATCGCAAGCCCATCCTCGCCCGGAAGCATCAGATCCAGAACGATGAGATCAAAGTACTCCCGGTGCAGCATCCGGTCCATGCTGGCGCTGTCCGGCACCGCCTTCACCGAAAACCCTTGCTCCATGAGATACCGGCTCAGGAGCTCACGCAACCGGGCATCGTCATCGACCAGCAGCACTTTATAGCGCACTTTAGCGTTCATGTTTCACATCCTATCCCGCTCGGAAACGGCATGCTAGCGGTTGTCTGCCTCACCGGCGCGAAACCGCAGCCTGCAGCTTGGTAACCCTTCGTAAGCATTGCCCAAATGGCAACATACGCTTACAAAGCGGGGCTGTAAAAGAAGTGGTGCACACCCGCACCGTTGTATCTTTAATCCGTCGCAACAGGATCGACGTCATGCAAGCTCACAAACCATCCAGCCCTGCAAGCGCAGCCGTATGCGCGCGCTGCGCACCGCGGTGCGTGATCATGCTTTCCCTCGTCACATGCTGGGCAGCACCGGTTTTAGCCGGGTCGACAGGATCCGGATTCACTGAGATCGTCCCGGCACCGGCGGTGGTCATCGAGTCGCGGAGTGATCGCCGCACCGAGTTGCGGCGGGCACTCACGGGCAGCGTAGAGTTGCCTCAGGGCGTCGCCGAACGGCAACGGCTCTCACGCGACCAAAGCGAGACGCTGAACCGTGAGCTGCGGGAGACCCTGCGTGGCGTCTATGATGAACGCGGCAGAGGGTCTCGCTAACCCGTGCTGGCGGCAGTGGCGCTCGCGGCGATCGGTCGTCGGCGGGCGGTGGTGACGGTAGAATGGCGACGCCATGAGAATTCTCGCCATCGAAACCTCGACCGAGCACGCGAGCATCGCGCTGATCTGTGACGAGGAAGTCACCGAACGTACGCTGGAAGGGCATGCAAACCACTCGGAGCGGTTGCTGCCAGCTGTGCGTGAGTTGCTCACCGACTCGGCAATCAGCCTGCAACAACTCAACGGCATTGCCTTCGGCGCGGGGCCGGGAGCCTTCACCGGTCTGCGGCTCGCCTGTGCCGCCGCGCAGGGTCTTGCAATGGGGGCCGGGCTAGGCGTCGTCGCAGTTTGCAGCCTGGAGGCCCTCAGCCTTCAGGGCGAGTCCGATTCGGTGTTGGTCGCGACCGATGCACGAATGGGTGAGATCTACACCGCAGCCTACGAAGTCAGCGACGGCGTGCCGACGCTGAGCGGTACCCTTTCATGCATTCCACCTCAGGCTTTTCAGCTGCCGCAACACAGGCGAGAGTGGTTCGGCGTTGGCTCCGCGTTTCTGATCCACCGCGCAATCCTTGCGGAAAGAGGGGGTGCCGCACTGCGTATCGGCCGGCCAGAGGCTCGTGTTCGCGCGTGCGATGTCGGCCGCCTCGCGGCAGTGCGCATCGCACGGGGCGATGCCGTCCAGCCGGAGCTTGCGGCGCCGCTTTACGTGCGCAATAAGGTCGCGCTTACCACCGAGGAGCGGCTCGCGCGCGGAGGGCGCGCATGATTGGCAGCGAGGTAGCCCTGCGCGCCATGGCCGTGGGCGACCTCGTCTGGGTTCAGGGGCATGAACGGGTGTTGCACCCCTTTCCCTGGACCATCGGCAACTTTCGCGATGCGCTCGAGGCGGGCTACATTGCCCGTATCCTGCGTGTCGCGAGCGAAGATCTGGGCTACGCGGTAATGCTGACGGTACTCGATGAAGCCCACCTTCTCAATATCAGCATCGTCCAGGAACACCACGGCCGAGGCTTGGGACGCCTCTTTCTCGATGCCCTGTGCGACGAGATCAGGAAACGCGGCGTCGCGCAGATGTTTCTTGAAGTGCGCCCATCGAACGCGTCGGCGAGGCGGCTTTACACCGCGTACGGTTTTACGCCCATCGGCCGCCGCAAGCGCTACTATCCCGCCACTGACGGGGGGCGTGAGGACGCAATCGTGATGAGGCTGAAACTATGAACCTAGAAACCTCGGTTGATCGCTCTCCATGACCTTGAATGCCTTACAGGGCTTGGGCTGTTCACCTTCGACGACGGTCACCCGCTGGATGAACACGTCCAACCGAGGCTTCTAGGATGAAAGCACTGCATGTGGCCTTGCTTCGTGAACTCAGGATCGGTCCGCTGTGGCGTCTTCGTGGCGCAAACACGGATGGGTTGCCGGACACTGGCTACGGGAGCAAGGTCGGCACGGAGACTCTTGGCTCCGAACTCGCATACGCCTCGCCTGCAGCAGCCGCGCGCATCGCAAGCCCATCACCTCCGACGGCACCCGCAGCTTCGCAACCGGGCATTTTCCGAAAAGTCGCCGATCTTGACGACAGCGGGCGCGAGGCGCGTATCCGTGTGCTCGACTGGGATGCACTCGAGGCCGAAATGCGCGCGTGTCGCGACTGTCGCCTGCACGAACAGCGCCGCCAGGCAGTACCCGGCGTGGGCGATCGCGAGGCGCCGTGGATGTTCGTCGGCGAGGGCCCGGGCTCCGAGGAAGATCGCCGTGGCGAGCCCTTCGTTGGTACCGCCGGCAAGCTGCTTGACGCCATGCTCGCAGCGATCGGGCTGGAGCGCAGCAGGGACGTATTTATCGCCAACGCGGTCAAATGCCGGCCACCGATGAACCGTACGCCGGCCACCGATGAGATCGCGCACTGTCGTCCGTTTTTGCGTCGACAGATCGAACTTATCCGTCCCGGCGTGCTGGTCGCACTCGGCAGGCCAGCCGCACAAGCCCTGCTCGAAACCGAGGTGCGCATCAATGCGGCACGCGGCAAGACCTTTGCGTACGAAGGCATACCGGTGGTGGTGACCTACCACCCAGCCTACCTGCTGCGCAACCCTGCGGACAAGGCCAGGGCCTGGGAGGACTTGTGCCTCGCCCGTCGTGTACTCAGCGAGAATGGAGCACGCTGACAAAGCTCAGTGCGGGTGTTTGTCGAGCAGCGACTCTACGTCGTAATGGCGCTGGTTGTAGCGGTGGCGAAGGCGTACCAGCACCATCGTCGCTGCAACCAGCGAACCGAACAGGACGATGATGGCATTGATCGAGACGTCCATCATGATCAGCACTGCATAGACGCCGGTCATCACCAGAATCGAGAGGTTTTCATTGAAGTTCTGTACTGCAATCGAATGACCCGCTCCCATCAGGATGTGTCCGCGATGCTGGAGCAGGGCGTTCATTGGCACGACGAAGAAGCCCGCAAGCGCGCCGACTGCCACCATCAGCAACATCGCCAGTGGCAGCGAGGTGACCGCGATCATCGTCATGACGACCAGCCCCATCGCGATGCCGAGCGGGATCACTGATACCGAGCTGCGCAGGCTGATGCGTCTTGCTGCCATCACCGAGCCAAAACCGATGCCCAGCGCCACTACGCCCTGCAGCATCGAGGCCTGGCTGAGATCGAAACCCAGGTTATGCTCAGCCCAGCGGATCACGATGAACTGCAGGGTTGCCCCCGCCCCCCAGAACAGCGTGGTGACTGCCAGTGAAATCTGGCCGAGCTTGTCACGCCAAAGCAGCGACAGACAATGGCCGAAGTCGCGCAGGAGATAGAACGGACTGTTGTGCAGGGGTTTGTGATCGACGCCGGTGTCCGGGATATAGAAATTGAAAGTCGCCGCCAGAAAATAGAACAAGCCGATCAGGGCAATCGTGATCTGGAAACTGTTTTCGAGAAAGGGTAGCTCGATCGACGCCATCCAGGCAGTCGTCGACGGATGCACCAGGATGCCGCCGAGCACTATGCCCAAAATGATCGCGCCCACGGTCAGGCCCTCGATCCAGCCGTTGGCGACCACCAGCAGACGATGCGGGAGATATTCGGTGAGAATCCCGTACTTGGCAGGGGAGTAGGCCGCGGCACCCAGGCCAATCACCGCGTAGGCGAGCAAGGGGTGGCTGCCCAGCAACAGCATCAGGCAGCCACCGATCTTGATCGTATTGCTGATCAGCATCACCCGCCATTTGGGCATCGAATCGGCAAAGGCGCCAACGAAGGCGGCGAGCAGCACGTAGGACAGGGTGAAGAAGAGCTTGAGAAGCGGCTCGAACTCCGCCGGTGCGGCCATCTCGCGAAGCAAGGCGATGGCGACGATGAGCAGCGCATTATCGGCGAGTGCAGAGAAGAACTGCGCCGCCATGATGATGTAGAAACCTAGCGGCATCGTGCGTGCGGCGCCGGGTGATTGACCGAGCCCGGTTTATACCACGAAGCCCGCCAGGGTTTCTGAACAGCGGCCGCTTGCACTCGCATACCCGTGGCATCTTGTGCTTAAATTAGACACCATAAACGATATTTATCGCTGATCACCCTCGCGAGTCGGGGCTACCGGAGACCTTTACATGGCCGATCGCAGGCTGCAGGTTTTTCACGCCGTAGCTAAACACGGCTCATTCACCCGTGCGGCTGAGCATTTGTTCATGACCCAGCCTGCGGTGACCTTTCAGATCAAGCAGTTGGAAGAGCACTTCAACACCCGCCTGCTGGAGCGAGGACACGGCCGGGTCAGCCTGACCCCCGCTGGCGAGATTGTATTCGCTTATGCCGCGCGCATTCTGGATATGTCCGATGAGCTGGAGTCGCGGGTATCCGAACTCACCGACGAGTTGGCCGGCACCTTGACCATCGGCACCAGCACGACGATCGCCGCCTATTGGATGCCACGCCTGCTCGAGCCGTTTAAGCGCAAGTATCCCCGCGTGATACCACGGGTGGTAGTCGGAAACTCGGCCTTGACCGAGGCGAGGGTGGCTGCTCGGGAACTCGACATTGGTTTGATCGAGATCGTCACCGATCAACCCCTGATCGAGCGTCGCACGGTGGCACGGGACGAGTTGCTGGTCATCTGCCAGCCCGGTCATCCGCTATCCGGTGAAGAGTCGCTCGAAGCGATCGACCTCATGGGTTACCCCTTCATCACTCGTGATCCGGGCAACGCCATCCGCGAGCTTGCGGAAAGGTTCTTTGAAGCTGCCGGCATCAGCATGGATCAACTCATGATCTGCGCCGAACTCGGCAGCCTTGCCACGGTGAAGTATCTCGCGTCACGCGGCCTGGGCTATGCGATCGCCTCCACGGCAGCGATACAGCGCGACCTGCGCGAAGGGCGCCTCGCCGCAATCCCGCTTGAGCCGCGTCTCTACACCCCACTCGAGCTCATCACCCCCAAGGACAAGTTCCGTTCCCGCCTGATTGCGACCTTCGCCGATCACGTTGTCGAGGTCCTCGGCCAGATGGCGAAGGAGATGGACCGCAGCGACGAGAGCGGGACGGACTGATGGCCAAGTCCCGAACTGCCTACGTCTGCTCGGAATGCGGCGGGCAGGCGCCGCGCTGGCAGGGCCAGTGCCCGCACTGCAAGGCGTGGAACACCCTGAGCGAGACCGTGGTGGAGGCGGGTGGCCCGAGCCGCTTTGCGGCACTCGCCGGTGACGCCGGAAAGCTGCTGGCGCTGTCCGAACTGGAAGCGCGGGAAGAGCCGCGCGTGCCGACCGGCATTGACGAGTTCGACCGGGTGCTCGGCGGAGGACTGGTCGCCGGTGGTGTCGTCCTCATCGGCGGTGATCCGGGCATCGGCAAGTCCACGCTGTTGTTGCAGGCTCTGAGTGTGCTGGCGGGCCGTTATCCAGCGGTTTATGTCAGCGGTGAGGAGTCCGGCGAGCAGCTTGCTCTCCGGGCGCGCCGATTGCAACTCGATCCTGGCGGGCTGCAATTGCTGCCGGAGATCAACCTGGAACGTATCGTCGCCACGCTACGCGAGGCGAATCCTAGAATCGCCGTGATCGACTCGATCCAGACGGTGTACTCCGAGGCGCTGTCCTCAGCCCCCGGGTCGGTATCGCAGGTGCGCGAATGCGCCGCCCAGTTGACGCGCCTGGCCAAGCAAAGCGGCATCAGCCTGATCATGGTCGGCCATGTCACCAAGGACGGCGCACTGGCCGGGCCGAGAGTGCTGGAGCACATCGTCGATACGGTGCTGTACTTCGAGGGAGACAGCCACTCGAGCTTTCGGCTGGTGCGCGCTTTCAAGAACCGCTTCGGCGCGGTGAACGAGCTTGGCGTGTTCGCGATGACCGATCGTGGCTTGCGTGGTGTCAGCAATCCATCGGCCATCTTCCTGTCGCAGCACGATCAGGAGGTCAGTGGCAGTTGTGTCCTGATCACCCAGGAAGGGACACGACCCTTGCTGGTCGAGATCCAGGCGCTTGTCGATGGTGCCCACAGTCCGAATCCGCGCAGACTCGGGGTCGGGCTCGAGCAAAACCGCCTCGCGATGTTGCTCGCCGTGCTGCATCGCCACGCCGGCGTGGTGTGTTTCGATCAGGATGTGTTCGTGAACGCGGTCGGCGGCGTGAAGATCGCGGAACCAGCGGCGGACCTCGCCGTGTTGCTGGCCATCGTGTCGTCGCTCAGATCTCGTCCGTTGCCGCGACGACTCGCGGTATTCGGCGAAGTCGGTCTGGCTGGAGAGATCCGACCTGCACCACGCGGACAGGAACGACTCAAAGAGGCTGCAAAGCTCGGCTTCGAGGTTGCCATCATTCCGAAGGCCAATGCGCCGAAGCACGCGCCCGCGGGAATGCGGGTGATCGCCGTCGATCGGATCGAGCAAGCCATTGCCCGTGCCAAAGACCTGAGCGGGTGAGAAGCGGCGCTTGGAGCGGCGTCGCTGGCGACGATGCGTTCGTGCTCCTGTCAATCTCATAGTTTACATAATACACATTATGCTTTTATCGCCACATCAAGCACGTTCGCGCCGCAAGCTCAGCACTGGTGCCCCAGGGATGACAAACTCGGCTGTTCGTCGCATTCTTGTGCCCACGACAACCGCGAGGACCGAATCCGATGCCGCCCCTCAATCCTCTGGACACAGCGAGCCTGTTCTCTCCCTGCGACCTGTCGGTGTTCGATTTCGACACCACCGACTCGATCCCGCCCGAAACCGAAATCTTCGGCCAGACCCGCGCGGTCGAAGCGCTTCGATTCGCCGTCGGCATCGAAGACCCCGGATACAACCTGTTCGTCCTCGGCACGCCTGGAAGCAATCGGCACGGCATCGTGCGCCGCTTGCTCGAGGAGCACGCGTTGATGTGCGAGACTGCGATGGACTGGTGCTACGTCAACAATTTCGCCGAGGAATCCAGACCAGCCGCACTGCGTCTTCCCGCTGGCGTGGGCGTCCGTCTGCGGCGGGACATGCAGACCTTTACCAGCGAGTTGGGCGCCGCGCTCACCGCCGGCTTCGAGTCCGAGGACTTTCGCGGGCGTATCGAGCGCATTCAGGAAGAGTTTCGCGAGCGTGACGAAGGCGCTTTGCAGGCGCTTGGTGCAGAGGCCGCCTCGCGCGGCATCGCCTTCATGCGCACACCACGGGGATTCGTGTTTCTGCCGATGAAGGGCAAGGAAACCATGGATCAGGCAGAGTATGCCAGCCTCCCCGCCGAGCAGCGTGCGCGTATCGACGAGGCCATCGAGGCCTTGCGCGAACAATTGCGCAAGATTCTCCACGACCAGCCACGCAACCGGCGCGACATGCAGGCCCGACTGCGCGAAGTCGGGCGCGAGACGATGACCCTGGCGGTGAGTCATCTGATCGAGGAGCTCAAGGACCGCTATGCCGAACAAGCCGAGCTACGGCAGTTTCTCGACGCCGTGCTGGAGGACGTGGTAACGACCGGTGACGCATTGCGCGAGCAGGCGACCAGCGCCAACGGCGAAGAAGCGGGCATTCCCGCAGTGCGCTACCGGATCAACCTGCTCGTGGGGCACGACGCGGCCAGTCCGGCGCCGGTGGTATTCGAGAGCAACCCGACCTATCCCAATCTCATCGGCCGGGTGGACCACATCACCCAGATGGGCATGATGGTGACCAACTTCACCATGATCCGGCCAGGCGCGCTACACCGTGCCAACGGCGGCTATCTGTTGATGGACGCCGACAAGCTGCTCGTTCAACCCTTTGCCTGGGATGGCCTCAAGCGCGCGCTGAAATCCGGTGAGATCTGCATGGAGTCACTCGCCCAGGCCTATGGCTGGGCGAGCGCCCTGCCCCTCGAACCCGAACCTATCCCCTTGTCACTCAAGGTCATCCTGTTCGGCCAGCGTCGTCATTACTACCTCCTCAAGGCGCTGGATCCCGAGTTTGACGAATTGTTCAAGATCGCCGCCGACTTCGAGGATGAACTGGAACGTACCCCTGACAACCAACGCTTGTTCGCCCGCATGGTGGCTTCGGTGGTCCGCGAGAAGCGATTATTGCCTTTTGCGCGCGATGCGGTCGGGCGTCTGGTGGAATTCAGCGTCCGAGAAGCCGGAGACATCGAACGGCTGTCTCTGCGCACCCGCAGCACCGTGGACATCATGAGCCAGGCCACGCATTACGCCCGCGAGCGCGGCGCCGACGCAGTCCGTCGTAACGATGTGAACGCCGCCATCGAGGCGCGGGTACGGCGGGCTGACCGCCTGCGCGAGACACTGCAGGATGCGGTCCTGGCCGAAACCATCCAGATCGCTACCGAGGGCGCCGTCTGCGGCCAGATCAACGCGCTTGCAGTGGTCGATCTCGGGGACTTCCGCTTCGCGCGGCCAGTCAGGATCAGCGCCACCGCCAGACCGGGTAACGGCGACGTCATCGACATCGAACGCAAGGCAGAGCTTGGCGGCGCCATCCACAGCAAGGGCGTGATGATCCTATCGGCCTACCTTGCTTCGCGCTATGCGCAGGAGATGCCCGCCTGCCTTTCGGCCAGTCTCGTGTTCGAGCAATCCTACGGACCGGTGGAGGGGGACAGTGCCTCTCTTGCCGAGCTCTGCGCCCTCCTCTCTGCGCTTGCGGGCATACCGATCCGGCAGACTCTCGCAGTCACTGGTTCGGTCAACCAGCATGGTGGCGTGCAGGCCATAGGCGGACCCAACGAAAAGATCGAGGGCTTCTTCGACCTGTGCCGGGCACGTGGCCTGACTGGCGGGCAAGGGGTCATCGTACCGCGCAGCAACGTGCGCCATCTGATGCTGCGCGAAGATCTGTTCAGCGCGGTGGAGAAGGAGCAGTTCCGCGTCTATGCGGTCGGACACGTGGATGAGGCAATGGCATTGCTCACCGGGTTGCCGATGCGTGCCGCAGGCAAGTCTCGCAGCCTCGATGAGTTGATCGCCAAGAAACTGGGAAGCTATGCGCGGGTACATCAGGATTATTCCGACGCTCATAGGGCCGGGAAAGGGGCGAAAGCAGGAAAAAGGGCCGCCGGGAACAAGCAAGGCGAGCGCGAAAAAAGCTGAACACGCCGCGGGAATCGCAAGTGTGCTCAGGTGCGCCGGACGAAACGACCGGTAATCGGATTGATGGCCTCGGCGATGCGGGACAGCGGCAGCACCTGCTCCACCGCCTGGAGTTTGATCGCCTCCCGTGGCATGCCGAACACCACGCAGCTCGCCTCGTCCTGCGCAATCGTTCGCGCGCCGGCCTGGCGCATCTCGAGCAGACCACGCGCACCATCGTCGCCCATGCCGGTCATGATGATGCCGACCGCGTTGCGTCCGGCACATTTGGCCACCGAACTGAACAGCACATCCACCGATGGGCGATGACGATTGACGGGAGGGCCATCGCGCACGTCGACGATGAAGTGGTTGCCGGCACGCCTCACCGACATTTGCCGCCCACCTGGGGCAATCAACACGCGACCCGGCTCCACCGCCTGTCCGTCGCTCGCCTCCATGACCTCCAGCCGGCACAGCTGGTTCAACCGCTGCGCGAACAAGGCGGTGAAACGAGCCGGCATGTGCTGGACCACGACGATGCCGGGGCAAGTCGCAGGCAAGGCAGAGAGCACCACCTCGAGGGCCTGGGTGCCGCCGGTGGAAGTACCGATGGCAATCAGCTGATCGTGCATGGAAGGATTATCGTCATGAGGAAGGGCGAATCGCTTCTCACCGGGGCAATTCTAAAGCTTTCGATATACCGTAGGCATTTCCTGCCTGAACGGTAAATCGAAACCGTTGAGGCTTTCGGAGTGGCCGATGAACAGCCAGCCGCCCGGTTGCATCTGTCGGCACACGCGCTCCACGATGGCCTTTTTGCTCGGGAGATCAAAATAGATCAGTGCGTTGCGAAGAAAGACGACGTCGAACATGCCGACCGAGCTCATGCTCTCGTTGAGATTCACCCGCGAAAAGCGCACCCGCCGGCGCAACTCCGGCGCGACATGCAGCAACTCACCGCGATCTCCGGCCACTCGCTCACAGTAGCGCTGGAAGTACTCACGCGGAATGCCTTCGGTGCGCATCATGGAGTAGATTCCGGTCCTGGCACGCTCGATCACCTCGACGCTTATATCCGAGCCCAGGATCTCCCAGGATCTCGTGCTACCCAGAGCGTCCATCAACACCATCGCCATACTGTAGGCCTCTTCACCGGTGGAAGAAGCAGCGCTCCAGAAACGCAAGGTGTTGCGCGTTCGCGGCAGCTCCGGCAGTACCTTTTGCTTCAGAACGTCGAAATGTCGGGGCTCGCGAAAAAAATAGGTCTCGTGCGTGGTGAGCAGGTCGATGACCTGCTCGAGCTCGTCTTTTTCCCGTCCGTTTGCGACCAGCTGATAATACGCCTCGAAACTGTCCAGCCCGCGGGCGCGTAACCGCCGATGGAGTCGACCGCTGACCATCTGTTTCTTGGTGGGAGGAATGTCCACGCCCGCCACACGGCGCATCAACGCCCGGAAGTTGTTGAATTCAGCGTCGCTGATCAGCTTATCGTGCATGACGACCCATCCAAACGTTTCTCCTGTGCCCGCGCGGTTGGGTGTCATCGTATCCGAAGCCGGAACCGGAAAGCTCGATGAAGTGGATCGAGCGTGAAATTTGCACCGACATCGATGTCTGACTCAGGGTGGCGGCACTGCCATGGCGCGGCCGGACCATGTCGCAAGCCGTCGCATTAGAACCAGCTATTGACGACATCTCCTGAGGCAACGAACATGCGCTGCAGGAACGCTGCTCTGCGACAGCGTCAGTGGAGAGTCCGATGCGAACCTGTCAAGAAACCGTCCGAGCCTGATGACTCCCACTACGCCCACGCCCCCAGATGGTCCCGAGCTTTCGGTCTTTCGCGGCGAGTTGCTGCATTTTCTGGATGATCCTGCCAGTGCCGGCCAGCATGCGCACGAGCATATCGCTGACGGCCTGCTCGTCGTTCGCGGCGGCCGGATTGAGGAGGTCGCACCATACCCCGGGCTCGCCTCGCGCCTGCCAGTGGATACCGATATCGTCGATTATCGCGGCAAGCTGATCCTGCCGGGTTTCGTCGATACGCATGTACATTACGCGCAGACCGACATCATCGCCAGCTACGGCGAGCGCCTGCTGACCTGGCTGGAGAAATACACCTTTCCGGCGGAAGCCCGCTTCGCGGACGGGGAGCATGCCGCCGAGGTGGCCGCCTTTTTCTGCGACGAACTGCTCCGCAACGGCACCACCACCGCCATGGCCTTCGCCACCGTGCATCCGGTCTCGGTCGACAAACTGTTCGCGGCTGCGCAGCAACGTCGCATGCGGCTCATTGCAGGCAAGGTGTTGATGGACCGCAACTGCCCGGACAGCCTGCGCGACGATACCGAGCAAGCCCATCGTGACACCCTCGCACTGATAGACCGATGGCATGGCTGCGACCGCCTCGGCTACGCGATCACGCCGAGATTCGCGCCCACCTCGACCCCGTCGCAAATGCAGCTTGCCGGTGAGTTGTTCAGCCACTTCCGGGGACTGCACCTGCAATCGCATGTGGCCGAAAACCGCGACGAGGTCGACTGGGTCGCGGCGCTCTACCCTGAGGCGCGAAGCTATCTGGATGTTTATGAGCGCTTCGGGCAACTCGGTCCGCGAGCGGTGTTTGCCCACTGCATCTTGCTGGACGAGACCGATCGCCAGCGCATGGCCGACACCGGCGCCGCGATGAGTTTCTGTCCGACCTCCAACCTCTTTCTCGGTTCGGGCCTGTTCGACTACGGGCTGGCGCGCGAGGCTGGGGTGCGGGTCGGCATCGGCACCGACGTGGGCGGCGGCACCAGCTTTTCAATGCTCCGCACCCTCGCCGAGGCCTACAAGGTGCTGCAGCTGAAGGGCCAGGGGTTGGCACCGCTACAAGCCTTTTATCTCGCGACGCTGGGCGGCGCGCGCAGCCTCTATGTCGACGATCTCATCGGCAACTTCGCGCCCGGCAAAGAGGCGGATTTCGTCGTTTTGGATCCGTTGGCGACACCGCTGATCGCACGCCGCCTGGCCAAGGCCGAAACACTTCCAGAGCGCATCTTCGCGCTCATGATGCTCGGCGACGACCGCTGTATCGAGGCCACTCACGTCATGGGACGATGCGTGTGGCAGCGCCCCCGCTGCGACTGAGCGCGGGTATCGCTCAGGTTTCGCTGTCAGCGAGGATGATGGCGTAGATCCGCTCCACGTCCTCACGGCGGGCCAGTTCGGTGGCCGGCGTCATCACGGCAGCTGCCGCTGCCGATACCCCGAGCGCGAAGGCCCTCTCGATCGGCATCCCACAGGCCAGGCCATGGACCATGGCACCGACGAAGCTGTCACCTGCCCCCACCTTGCTCACTACAGGCACTCGTGGCGGTTTGACATGGTTGACCCCGGATGCGGTGACCAGCAGCGCGCCCTCCTCGCCCAAGGTGAGCACCGCAGCCTGTGTCATGCGCTGGGCGACCAGATGCCGTCCGAGTGTCGCGAAGTCATCCGCGGCGAGGCCGAGCGACTTCGCCAGCATGCGGGCCTCGATGTCGTTGGGTTTCACCACCGCCACGTGCGGCCCGAGGGCAGCGATCAGTGCCGGCCCGGAGGCGTCGAGAATGAAGCTCGCACCGTGTTGTGCCGAGATTTCGGCCAGCGTCGCATAGAAATTCTCCGGCACCCCGGGCGGCAGACTGCCACTGCCGACCACGCAGGCATATCGCCGCTCCCTCAGAAGGGCCTCCAGGCGCTCGATTACACGACGAGCGAAGGCCGAATCCTGCACCGGGCCGGGTAGCACGAAGCGATATTGCTTCGTGCTGCCTCGCTCGTGTACCGCGAAGCTCATGCGCGTATCGCCACGGGCCTCGACGAAGGCGCAATCCAGCCCTCCCTCCACCAACAGCGACCGCATCAATTCGCCGGTGGCGCCGCCAATGGCGACGAGCGCAGTCGACGCACCACCGAGGAGACGGATCATGCGCGAGACATTCACACCGCCACCGCCCGGCTCGATGACCGGCGGATCGCACCTCAGCTTCGGCCCCGGCTGTACATGATCTGCCGCAGTCGTGAAATCGACCGCCGGATTCACTGTTACCGTCAGGATGTGGCTCATCTGCACACTCACAATTGTGTGGCGCCGCAGGCGGATACGAAGCCCGCCAACAGACCCCCGTCCTCGCTATCGATCACGTGGATCGAACCCTGGCGAGGTGTCGGATTTTTTTACAGCCGATCGAATCTTCAGCACTGATTTTGTACGATTGTGACGTACTGCCTTGATTAATCAGGAAGCCTCATGAGTGGCATGAAAATCGCTTTGGTCCCGGGGCATCGATTCTCCGCCGGAAGTCGAGGAGAAAAAAAGAAACCGGTAAGCAAGGGATCCAGCAATGCTCCACGATCGCCCGGATCAGCGTGTCGACCTTGTCATGAGACAATTCGTCGGGCAGATAATCGAATACCTGATGCGCGGCGGAGACCACGCGAATGCGCTGCTCAACATGAGCGAACGGGGCGTGCCACAAGAGGTGCAGCGCCGGGTGTTGGAAGGCAACGCCACCCGGCACTGAGCTTGGGAACCAGGTGTGCTCAACACTCGCAGTAGCACTCGAGTATAGTCCTCACGCGCACCATTGCACCCTGCAGGACGACCTCTATCTCATCGAAGGCTATGCCGTGCTCGCTGGATGCGCGGCCGGCGGCATAGTTGGCCACGACGTTGATCGCTGCATACGGCAAATTCTGCTCGCGGGCCAGCACCGCCTCGGGCATGCCGGTCATCCCGACGACATCGGCACCGTCTCGCTCCAGGCGGTTGATTTCAGCTGCAGTTTCGAGACGCGGCCCCTGGGTTGCGGCATACACCCCGCCGCCCATGACCTCCTCATCCGCTGTCCGGGCTGCGACCAGAATACGCTGACGCAAGGGTTCGTCATAGGGGTGGGTGAAATCGATGTGGTGCACCACCAGATCATCGCCTTCGAAAAAAGTGCTCGGTCGACCCCAGGTGTAATCGATGATCTGATCCGGCACGACCAACTTACCCGGACCAAAATCCGCACGGATGCCACCCACTGATGCAACCGACAGGATCTCGCTGACGCCAGCTTGCTTGAGCGCCCAGATGTTGGCCAGATAATTGACCCGATGCGGCGGAATGGTGTGTCCATAGCCGTGACGCGCCAGAAAGACCACATCCCGGCTGCCGCACAGCCTGCCGAACATCAAGGCACCTGATGGCTCTCCGTAAGGCGTACGCACCACTTCCCTGCGCACCAGTTCCAGCGTCGAAAGTTTGGTCAGGCCACTGCCGCCAATGATTGCAAGCATGAAGATCCCCCTTGAATGTTGTGGCGGATTCTAGCCCGCATTGCCGGAGGCGTCATCTCGACCCCGGGAGAATGTAGGGAGCAAATAAACTGTCCGGACTTGCAGCACGTGAGCTGTCCGGTTTCATTGTTCATCAAGGAGGTGGAGATGAGACGGACGCAATCGCTACAGGAGATTCGGGCAACGCGATGCCGCACTGCCCGCCACGGGTGGCCACCGCGACATGCTTGCCGAAGACGAACAGGCTGATCGTGCAAGCCCATGAGAATGCTATAATTTCGGGTTATCTCAAACAAAGAAAACTCGCTCAATGTCCCGCGCCATCCGCAACATCGCCATCATCGCCCACGTCGACCACGGTAAAACCACGCTGGTTGATCAACTCCTCCGCCAGTCCGGCACCTTCGCATTGCACCAGGCGGTGTCCGAGCGTGTGATGGACAGCAACGACATCGAACGTGAGCGCGGGATCACCATCTTGGCCAAGAACTGCGCCATCCAATATGGCAACACCCATATCAACATCGTCGACACCCCGGGTCACGCCGACTTCGGCGGCGAAGTCGAGCGCGTGCTGTCGATGGTCGACGGCGTCCTGCTGCTGGTCGACGCGGTCGAAGGCCCGATGCCTCAGACCCGTTTCGTGACCAGAAAGGCGCTGGCCCTGGGGCTTAAGCCAATTGTCGTGATCAACAAAATCGACCGCTCCGGCAACCGCCCGGACTGGGTCATCAACCATACCTTCGATCTCTTCGACAAGCTTGGCGCAACTGACGAACAGCTCGACTTCCCGGTGGTTTTCGCCTCGGCGTTGAACGGTTTTGCAATGCTCGACGCCAACGAACCGGGCACCGACATGAAGCCCTTGTTCGAGGCGATCCTGCAGTACGTGCCCCCGCCCGAGGTCAGCAGTGACGGCCCGCTACAATTGCAAATCTGCGCGCAGGATTACTCCTCTTACGTCGGTCAACTCGGCATTGGCCGGATCACGCGCGGACGTATCCGCCCCAACCAGGAAGTCGTCGTGATGTACGGTGACGAGAATCGGGGCAAGGCCAGGATCGGCCAGGTGCTCACCTTCCAGGGACTGGAGCGCAGCCAGGCCGACAGCGCCGAGGCCGGTGACATCGTGCTGGTGTCCGGTGTCGAGCAGGTGAACATCGGTGTCACCCTCTGCGACCCGGACGCACTGGATGGACTCGAGCCGATCGCGGTGGACGAGCCTACGCTGACGATGAACTTCATGGTGAACTCCTCGCCGCTCGCCGGTCGCGAAGGCAAGTTCGTGACCAGCCGCCAGATTCGCGAGCGCCTTGAAAAGGAATTGCTGAAGAACGTCGCGCTGCGCGTCGAATATACCGACGACTCCGACGTGTTTCTGGTTTCCGGCCGTGGCGAGTTGCACCTGACCATCCTCATCGAGAACATGCGCCGTGAGGGTTTCGAACTGGCTGTAGGCCGTCCGCGCGTGGTTTTCCGGGACATCGACGGCGTCAAGAGCGAACCTTACGAAATGCTCACCGTAGACATCGACGAGGAACACCAGGGCGGTGTCATGGAAGAGCTTGGCCGCCGTCGCGGCGAATTGCTGGACATGCAGTCAGACGGCAAAGGACGTGCCCGGCTGGAATACCGTATTCCGGCCCGAGGCCTGATCGGCTTCCAGGGCGAGTTCCTGACCCTGACGCGCGGCACCGGCCTCGCAAGCCACGTTTTCGACGACTACGGCCCGATGGCCGGCGTCATGTCCGAGCGTCGTAACGGTGTCCTGATCTCCCAGGAAAACGGCCAGGCCGTGGCTTACGCACTGTGGAAATTGCAGGATCGCGGCCGCATGTTCGTCAGCCACAATGACCCGGTCTACGAGGGCATGATCATTGGCATTCACACGCGTGACAACGATCTCGTCGTCAATCCGATCAAAGGCAAGCAGCTTACCAACGTCCGCGCCTCCGGTTCCGACGAAGCGGTTCGCCTGGTGCCGCCGATCCAGCTCAGCCTCGAGTCCGCGATCGAGTTCATCGCAGACGACGAACTCGTCGAGGTGACACCCAAGTCCATCAGATTGCGCAAGCGACTGCTTCAGGAGCACGAGCGCAGGCGCGCCTCGCGCGAGGCCTGATTCGGCCAGACTCGACGAAAAGAACGGCGACCACCGCGGTCGCCGTTTTTCGTCATGAAGGCACTTCGGTCAAGCCTCGGCAGTCTCTCGGCGACTGTCGAGGTATGCCGAGAAATCCTTGGCGAGCTCCGGGTGACGCAGTGCGAACTCGACCGTGGCCTTGAGGTAACCGAGCTTGGAGCCGCAGTCGAAGCGCTGCCCGTCGAATTCGTACGCGAGCACCGCTTCTTCCTGAAGCAAGGATGCGATCGCGTCGGTCAGTTGCAGCTCGGCGCCCGCACCGGGCTTGAGTTCGCGCAGATGCCGGAAGATCCGCGGCGTGAGGATGTAGCGACCGACCACGGCCTGGGTGCTCGGCGCCTCCTCGGGCTTGGGCTTCTCGACGATGCCGGTCATCCGCTGCGTCTTGCCGGCCGCGCTCTCGGTGCTGACGATTCCATATTGACGGGTGTCCTCGCGCGGCACGTTCATCGTACCGAGCACCGAGCAACGGTTGTATTTGAAAACATCGACCATCTGCTTCATGACCGGGTCACCGTCGGGGTTGTCCAGCAAGTCATCCGCGAGAATGACCGCGAAGGCTTCGTCATCGCTCACCACATGCGACGCACACAACACCGCATGACCCAGCCCAAGCGCTTCCGGCTGGCGGATGTAGATGCAGTTTACGCCGGCTGGCACGGTCTTGCGTACCAGTTCCAGCATCGCGTGCTTGCCACGAGCTTCGAGTTCGGTTTCCAGCTCATAGGCCTTGTCGAAGTGGTCCTCGATCGCGCGCTTGGTCCGGCCGGTGATGAAAATGAGTTCGGTAATCCCTGCGGCAACCGCCTCCTCTACCGCATACTGGATGAGAGGTTTGTCGACGATGGGCAACATCTCCTTGGGGCTCGCCTTGGTGGCGGGCAGAAAACGGGTGCCCATGCCCGCGACTGGAAAGACTGCCTTGGTGATCTTCTTCATGTGATGTCCTGCTCCTCGGATTCGGGTGTTTCTTGCGGGGAGGCCCCGGCGATCAGCGCGCACAGGCCTTCCTCGTCGAGTATGGCCACGCCAAGGGCTTCTGCCTTGGCGAGCTTGGAGCCGGCGTCGGCACCGGCGACCACGTAATCAGTCTTCTTCGACACCGAGCCAGTGACCTTGCCGCCATTGGCTTCGATCAGGGCTTTGGCGTCATCACGCGTCATCGTCGGCATTGTACCGGTGAGCACCAGCGTCTTGCCCTCCAGCACGCCAGACGCAGGCCGGGACGCAGGCCCTTCGGTCCAGCGAACACCCCCTGCCCTGAGCTGCTCGATGACCTCGACATTATGTGGTTCGCCCAGAAACTCGACGATACTGCTCGCCACCACCGGTCCGACGTCGGGCACCTGCTGGAGGCTGTCCACGTCGGCCGCGAGCAAGGCGTCCAGCGATCCGAAATGGTGAGCGAGATCGCGCGCAGTGGCCTCGCCGACGTTGCGAATACCCAGTGCGAAGATGAACCGCGCGAGCGTCGTCTCGCGGCTCTTGTCGATCGCGGCGAGCAGATTGGCGGCGGACTTCTCTCCCATGCGCTCGAGCGCTGCGAGCTTGAGCACGCCGAGTCGGTAGAGATCGGCTGGCGTACGGATGATGTCGCGATCGACCAGTTGATCGACCAGTTTGTCACCGAGGCCGTCGATGTCCATCGCACGGCGGCCTGCAAAATGCAGCAATGCCTGCTTTCGCTGGGCCGGACAGAACAGCCCGCCGGTACAGCGCGCAATCGCCTCGTCCTCGGCACGGACGACATGCGAGCCGCACACCGGGCAGGAGGTGGGCATCATGAACTCGCGCTCGCCACCGCTACGGCGCTCGATGATTGGCGCCACCACTTCCGGAATGACATCCCCGGCCCGTCTGACGATGATCTGGTCGCCAATCAGCAAGCCCTTGCGGCGAATCTCATCTTCGTTGTGCAGGGTCGCATTGGTCACTGTTGCGCCACCAACGAAAACCGGCTTCAGCCGGGCGACTGGCGTCAGCGCACCAGTACGGCCGACCTGGATCTCGATGTCGAGCAAGTCGGTGACTTCTTCCTGAGCCGGATACTTGTGCGCGACTGCCCATCTCGGAGCGCGCGACACGAACCCGAGGCGCTGGCGGTCCGCGACCCGGTCGACCTTGTACACGACGCCATCGATGTCATAGGGCAACTTCGGTCGCAGTTCGCCGATGCGAGCGTAGTAGCCAAGCAGGCCTTCGAGTCCGGTCACCGCTTCGCGCTCAGCGGCCACGGGAAAGCCAAGCACCGCCAGCAACGCCAAGGTCTCCGAATGGGTTTCGGGCTCGCTCTGCGGCGCGATCTGGGCGATGCCGTAGGCAAAGAAACGCAACGGTCTGCGCGCGGTAATACGGGAATCGAGTTGTCGCAGGCTGCCGGCCGCAGCATTGCGCGGATTAGCAAACACCTTGTCACCATGCTCGAGCTGCCGCTGGTTGAGACGGGCGAAATCGTCCCGCCACATCAGGATTTCGCCGCGCACCTCGAGCAAGTCGGGCAGATCGTCTGCCTGCAGGCGCAGTGGAATCGAACGCACGGTGCGCAGATTGGCGGTGATATTTTCTCCTCGTGACCCATCACCACGGGTAGCGCCACGAACGAATACGCCATGCTCGTAACGAAGGCTCACCGCCAGCCCGTCGAACTTGGGTTCCACCGCATAACCGACTTGCTCCACCCCCAGCCCCTGACGGCAACGGCGATCGAATGCGACCACCTCTTCTTCCGAGAAGGCGTTGCCCAGCGACAGCATCGGCACCGCATGCTCAACGGCGTCGAATGCGGGCAAAGGCGGCCCGCCGATCCGTCGTGTGGGCGAATCTTCGCCGGCCAGTTCCGGATGGGCGGCCTCGAGCGCCTCGAGCTCGCGTAAGAGTCTGTCGTACTCCGCATCGGGTACCGTCGGCGCATCGAGCACGTAATACGCGTGCGAATGGCGTTCAAGCGCTTCCCGCAGGCGTCGCACACGCGCGATCAATGCTTCCTGCGCCGAGTTCATGCAGAGAACAGCCGAATCGACAAAGCCCCGCCCGCAGGTATCTTCCTGTTGGCCATCTCCGCCTGGAACTGGCGGATCTGGTTGCGGATGAGCTGCGCCGCCTCGGGGCCGATCGGCGAACGGTTGTCGTCAACCACCACGCCGTGCAGCGTGTCGGCCATTTGCTTGGCCTGGTGCATCATGTGGTCGAAAGTACCGACCCCATCGCTTACCAAGGGCACGTCCAGCAGCAGCGTCAGACCGTGGGTGCTGAGGTTGCGCATCTCGTGGACCGCGAACAACGCAGGCTCCAGATTCGATAAGGTGAACAAGGTACGCCCATCGTCATCCACTGCATGAAACGCTCCGTCGTCCGCGAGACTGAGGCCGCCAGCTTCTGCAAGCGCCCGCACCTTGGTGCCCGAAAAAGCCTCACCATCCGTTACGATGTTGATACCCACCTGAATGTCGACGCTGGCGCAGAAGCTATCCACCTCGTTCGCACCGGCCAGCGCGTTGGCCCGCACCGGCACATTGGCGGGCACCGCTAGAAACTGATCGGCAACCAGCTGGACTGCATCCGAAAACCGCTGGAACTGTTGCTCGTTGATCGCGCCACGTCGATCGACCATCTGCATGGAGGCGCAAAACCAGTGATAGGCGCCAGCGCTGTGGGCGTCGAGCGGACGCCAGACGTTCTCCCGGTCGTCAAAGCCGAACCAGCGCACCGGCTTGTCCAGGTCCCGGAGTTGCTCATGCTGGACCGGCCATAACCGGGGCGCCTCGAGCGCTTCGATGGATTCGATGAGAATCGCGCAATCGATGCGGGCATCGAGACTGTCCGGAATGCCCGGTGTCTTGTGACGGCCACTGTGCTGACCGGGGGCCGGCGATGATGCCGGCGGCACCGCTGCGAACACCGCGCTGTCGGGTTCCTCGGCTTCATGGCTGTTGAGACTCGGCTCGCGACGATCCTTGGGGCGTTTGGCGGCAGGCGAGGGGTCGAGCAGGACATCGTGGGTATCACGCCGGAAAGTCTTTTCGGCGTGCCGGCTGTGCTTGCGCTCCTGCCATTTGTTGTAAGCCACAATGCCCACGACGGCAGCGACCCCCAAGCCAACCAGTGCAATCTGCAATTCGCTATCCATGTTCATTCCCGAAACGGACCGCCTGTACCCGAAGAGATACAGTCCCCAGCATGCCTGGGCATCGCCGATGCCCGCTCGAAATCAATAACCACCGGAACCAGGGCCGGTTTCATGCCTTCACTGCCTCGGCCATGCGCAACGCCTCTTCGATGTCCACCTCGACCACCCGCGACACGCCCTGCTCCTGCATCGTCACGCCGACGAGTTGCTGGGCAATCTCCATTGTCACCTTGTTGTGGCTGATGAAGATGAACTGGGTTTGCGATGACATGCGCCTGACCATCTGACAATAACGTTCCGTATTCGCGTCGTCCAGCGGTGCGTCGACCTCATCCAGCATACAGAATGGCGCCGGGTTGAGTTGAAACATTGAGAAAACGAGCGCGATCGCGGTCAAGGCCTTTTCGCCCCCCGAAAGCAGGTGAATCGAAGTGTTCTTCTTGCCCGGCGGTTGAGCCACGATCTGGATGCCGGCGTCCAGGATCTCCTCGCCGGTGAGTACCAGTCGCGCCTGCCCTCCCCCGAAAAGCTGCGGAAACAGCTGACCGAATTGACCATTGACGCTGTCGTAGGTTTCCTGAAGCTGCTTGCGGGTCTCGCGGTCGATACGGCGGATCGCGTCCTCCAGCGTATCAATGGCCCGGGTGAGGTCGTCATACTGGGCGTCGAGGTAGGACTTGCGCTCCTGCGCGGTGCGGAGCTCGTCGAGCGCCGCCAGGTTCACCTGCCCGAGCTCGCCGATCTCCCGCCCCAGGCGCGCCACTTCGCGCTGCAGGCCCGCTTCGCGAACCGTATCGTTCAGCAGGGGCAGCAGCGCCGCCTCGTCGGCTTCCGATTCCTTCAGGCGCTCGTTGAACTGGGTCATCGCCAGCTCGGCCGCCTGCGCCGCGAGACGGAGCTCACCGATCCGGTTGCGCTGCGGGGCAAGCTCCTGTTCGCAACGCAGCCTGGACTCTTCCAGCAATTTCAAGCCCGCCGCGGCCTGCTCCTGCGCGTCACGGCAGGCGGCCAGCGCCTGTTCGCGGGACGTGCTCAGCGACAGCGCCTCCTGCAGGGCGCCAGCCGATCGATGGCTGTCGGTCGCTTCGAGCTCGCGCGCTCGCGCGGCACGCTCAAGCACGATACGCTGCAACTGTTCCTCGGCGAGCAACAAATTGCGTGCCACGTCCTCCAGCTTGCCGGCACACTCGCGTTCCGCGAAACGAGCCTCCTGAAGCTCACGTCCAGAGGCAGACTCCAGCGCGCGCAGCGTCTTCAGCGCCCGATCCCGCTCGTCGAACACTTCCTGCGCGGAATCGTGCCGCTGGCGCTGCATGTCGGCGAGTTCGACACAGCGCGCATGTTCGGTTTCCGCTCGGATCAGGTGTTCGGTCTCGGTCGCAAGCTGGACCGCCAGATCACTGAGATCGCGACCAATCTGCGAGCGACGTTCCTCGGCGCGCTGCATGGCCTGGTTGAGCTTGAGCAGTTCGACCTGTTCGGCGTGCAGGGCCTGTTGTTCTGCCTGGACGGCACGTCGCAGGTTCGTGAGCTCCTCCGACAGCGTCGCAACCATGCGCTCGGCAGTCTGCAGGCGCTCGCGGGCCTGTTCGGACTCCCCCTCGAGCGCACCCGACAAGGCGTCGAGCCCGTCGATCTCACGCTGACGCTCGATCACGCCGTGGGTACGATTGTCAGGGCTGCGATGCACCAGCGCCGCGCGCGTCAGGATCTGACCGTCCCGACTCACCAGCGTGATCCCAGGCGGCAACGCATCGTGTCGGCCAACCCAGGACGAGAGGCCTTCGACCGCGAAGACAGCGTCCAGCCAGCCCCGCACCGCGCCATCGATTGCGTCATCGAGCACTTCGACATGCGCTTTGAGCGGCGTCATGCCCTCAGGCGCCGTCATTTGTTCGTTCTCGGCGCCGACGCCGGCGCTATCGCCCGGGAGCAGTATCGCCAGGGATTCGGGCGGTGTCTGTTCGAACATAACGGCGACTGCCGGCGCGACATCGCCGGTGAGCGCACCCAGTCGCTCACGCAGCACCGCCTCCACCGCAGCCTCCCAGCCGGTGGCTACCCGCAGTCCGCGCCAAAGAGGCTGTAGCCCTTCGAGCTTGTGCCGCCTGAGCCAGTCGCCCAGCTTGCCCTGAGACTGCACCCTGGCCTGCAACTGGACGAGCGCATCCCGGCGAGCACGGTGTTCCGTGTTGCGACGCTGCACCGCGCGTTCCTCGTCGAGTGCCGTCCTGAGCCGGGCTTGCGCTTCCGGCAAACCTTGCTGAGCCCGCTCCAGCCTCGCCTGCAACTCATGCAGGCTGTCCTCCAGCGATTCGACCCTCGCCTGGCCGGTGGCAACCGCCATTTCATCCGGGCCTTCGATCTGTGCGGACTCCGACTGCAGCCGCAGCTCTCGCTGCTCAAGAGCATCGAGCGCACGTAGCGCGCTCGCCCGACGGGTCTCCTCGACCCGAAGCTGCTGCTCGGTCTGGCCCAGTTCGCGCCGGGCCGCACTGACGGTGGTCTCGGCGACCTGTCGTGCGGTCTCGGCTTCCGGAAGCCGCTCGCTCACCTCGTCGTGACGAGCCTCGCATCGCTCGACCCGCAGTTTCGCGTTCTCTTCCAGCGCAATCCAGCGCGCCCGATCGCTCACCAGAGCTTCGCGACGCGACGACCAGTGGTCTAGCTCGGCGTCGAGTTCCGAAATCCGTTTTTCGATCCGGTGGCGGCTCTCCTCCAAGTGCTGCAACTCGGCCTCCAGCCGTCGCACCTCGCCTGCGGCAGCGTAGAGATCCGCCTGCGCCTGATGCGTGGCCTCGGCCGACGCGAAATGCGCATCCCGTGCTTGTTGGATCGCCGTCTCGAGTTCCTGAAGTCGCGCACTGCCCAGCTCGAGCTGGCTCGACAACGATGCCAGCCCGGCACGATGCCCTTCCAGTTCACTCCGAGCCTGCTCGCGCTTGAGCAGCCAGAGCAGTTGTTGGCGTTGCTCGAGCGTCTGACTCAACTCCCGGTACTTGGCCGCGACAGACGCCTGCGCCTCGAGATGCTCGATGCGCTCGCCCAGCTCGGTGCGGATGTCGGCGAGTCGGGCCAGGTTGTCGCGGGCGTCGGACAGCCGCCCTTCGGTTTCCTTGCGCCGCTGGCGGTATTTGGTCACCCCCGCCGCTTCTTCGAGAAACCCCCGTATCTCCTCGGGCTTGGCTTCGATGATGCGCGAAATCATGCCCTGCTCGATGATCGCGTAGGCGCGCGGCCCGAGACCAGTGCCGAGAAAGAGATCGATCACGTCCTTGCGGCGCACATGGACGTTGTTGATGAAGCAGGAGGACTCGCCACTGCGGTCCAGTACCCGTTTGACCGAAATCTCGGCGTAGCGGGACCATTGCCCGGATGCCTTGCCGTCGGCGTTGTCGAACACCAGCTCGACACTCGCCCGGGACACCGGT
>CAYTAY010000003.1:0-62411 GCA_964435845.1 uncultured Azoarcus sp. | reverse complement strand
AGCACTGGATTGTGGCTCCAGTTGTCACCGGTTCGATCCCGGTATGTCGCCCCAGCAAATATGCGCCATTCACGCAGTTATCCACAGCCTCCCGTGTTTCGCAATCGGGGGGCTGTTTCGCAAAAAGTGAACGCCGCTACGCAGCGCGCTGGGCCTCAATCAGCTTCCCATACCGCTCGGTGATTGCGTTTTTCAGCGTGTTCAGCCGGTCAATCTCCCGCCGCTTCCATTCGCCGCTCCCGTCTGACCGACGTACCCGTTGCATTTCCTTGTTGATCTCAGACAGTCTTGTCTGCTGACGATTGAGCGTGGTCCGCATGGCGAGCAAATCGGCGCTGTCAACGCGGAGCTGGGCGGCCGCATCAATGCGGCCGAGACTCTGGAGCTCTCGCAGGTCCGAATACACGCGGTTGGCCTCCCGCAGCCCGTCATAGAACATCGTGCTGTATCGGGTGTATGGCGCCGGTAGCCCAAGGTCACGGTAGAAGCGACGGATCGGCTGGTACTCACTCCAGCGCCGGCCCGGGGATTCCTGTCCTGATGCGGCGCGATAGAGCGTATCCATCGTTGCTGCTGCGGTAGCCCCCACGCTTCCCAGGTAACCGCGAATCAGGTGGTCGGCCTGGACTGGCGAGAGTGCAAACGGTGTCTCGTCTCCGAACACCCTCGTCGCAGCAGAAAGCGCCCTGGCCGGGGCGGTGGTGGTGTCGCGAGCGCGCAGACCCGGGCTCATCCGCTCCATGCCGGCCGTTTCGATATCGCGGCCGGTGAATGCATCCTTGTTCGAGTAGATGTCCAGGGCCGGCTGGAACATCTGCGGCACCGGGTTGAACGCGAATGTCTGCAGGAACATGTCCTTCATCCGGTCGGCAAACAGCTTGCCGGTGGCCTTGTCGTCGAGCAGCTGCTGCGCCACGCGTTCGGCCATGGTCGCGATCGCGCCGACCTCGAACGGCTTGGGCAGGAAGAAGGCGTGGTCGCCGATCCGGAAGAACCAGTAGGTGTCCTTCTGCCATTCTTCCAGTTTCCGATATTCCTCGTCTTCGTAGTTCGCCAGATAGAGTGCGATGGTTGCGAGCGTCAGCGCGCCAGTCACGACTCCGAATCGAGCCGCCGCCACTTTGTCGCTTGCGCTGCCCTTCCCCATGGCGACGAGCATCGCAGGCTTGAGGCCCGAGCGGTAAATCTTGTCCAGTCCCTGCAGCCGCGCATTCAGGAAGGGCACCACGCGGATCAGGAAACGCACCGCTGGCCATGCCCCATGCTGGCTGAAGTCCATGATGTCGCGTGCCTCGAACGCGGCCCGCAGCCGCCCTTTCTCTTCCACGTTCTGCACGTAGGTGGCCGCACGCGACACGTTCTCGCTGGTGTCTGTCACCTTGCCCCAGGCGTCCCAGCCCTTCCTCAGCAGAGCCGGAATCATCCTCGGGCTGCTTACCAGCTCGGCGCCCTTCACCGCTCGGCGCAGGTTCGCCTTCACCTCGTTCACGTCCGAGCCGTAAATGTGCCCAAATGAGAACGCGCCGCCGCTGGCCAGCATCTCCGCACGAGCGCGCGGGTCGCCGTAGGCCCCAACCCCTTGAACAAAGTTCTTGGCGATGTTTTTGCTGGTCGGCGTGGTGGCTGTGGCCTGCATCAGGTCCCTCAGCGTGTTGGCGATGATGAACTGCGGCGTCACCGTGGTCATATTGGTAAACACCCGCTTGAAGGCTGACATCGCACGCACCGCAAAATTGTTCAGCCCGCCATCGGAGAGCGCCGTCAGCGCCTCGAACACCATCGGGTCGTCGATCTCATAGAAAACCCGATCGCCGTTTTCCAGTACGAAGGTGCTGTTCTTCGGGTCACGCCGGCTCTCCGGCACCACCCGGGCGATGCCAAGCTTTTCGGCGTTCTTCACCGTCTGCGCCGCGGCCTGGTTCTTCATGCTGGCCGACAGCAGGTGGTGGAAGTTCATCAGGGTGTTTTCCAGCAGGTCGTTCAGGTTGTCTCGCCCCCCCTTGAGTTTCTTGTATGCCTCCTGTCGGCTGAGCCCCTTGCTTGCGTGGGGGCCTGCGGCGCCGTCATCATCCATCACCCGGTAGAACGGCACGTAGAACTCGTCACGCCACATCGCACGGTTCTCCGCGCTGATGATTCCCGTCTGCTCGGCAATGGCCAACACGTCGTCGCGGTACTGCTGGAAGTCGCGGAACACCTTGGCATAGAGCAGCGGCCGCACCGCGCCAGACTCTGTCTTGCCTGCGTTCAGCGCCTTGCCGGCGGAAATCTCGTCGGAGGTAAAGAGGTGCTCACGGCCCTCGGCCATCAGCTTCTCGGCGCGGTTCGCCGCCACCCAGGCAAAGAAGCGCTCGACCTCGGCCGGTGCGCCCAGCTTCTGCAGCACCGCCATCAGGCCGCCAATGGCGTCGCCTTCCTTCATCTTCACCACGCGCTGCGCACCGTCCAGCTCAACCCGGCCGCCGGTCATCATCGCGCTCATGGCGCCCGACGCCGCCGACGACATGCGCGCCAGCACCCATGCGCTGTCGGTAATCGCCGTGTCGATGAAGTCCTTGCCGTGCAGCTTCTCGTCCATCTCCTTCAGCGCGGCGTAGCGGTCCACCAGCCCCTGGCGGATCTTCGTGCCGATACGCTCGAAGCGCGCCTTCACCCACTCACTGGCCCGCACCTGCGCCGGCGGCGTACCAACCTTGTTCAGGAATGCGCGCTGGTCGGCGCTCAGGTCCTGAAAAGAATCGGCTGTGCGCGGCGGGGCCATGCCAGCGATCCGATGGGCGGCATCCTTCAAAATGCCTGAGCGGCTGAACTGCGGATCATTGTTGCGCGCCCGAATCGATTCGACTAAGCTTTCAATACGCCCTGCGTAGGGGGTTGAAGTCGGGTCGAGGCCATCGCTTCGAACAGTCGAGTCAACCCAGATCGACGCAGGGCTATCTATTTCCAGCGCCTCAACAGTGTATATTCTGCCGCCCTGGTCGGATCGCGCAGACTCCTTCACGGTGATCTTTACCAGCCTCACCCCATCCCCCGTTTGCATCGGCGCGAAAAGCCTGTGGATCCCGGCGACGTTCGGATCGGCTGCGCGGGCTTGTTTCACCCATCCGTACTCTGCCTTCGCGAACAGGTGGTCCAGGTTTGCAACCGCAAGCGCATGGTCTGCAGGCGATGTTGATTTGCTCACGGCGCTGGCGCTCAGCATCTTGTCAAGGCTGTTGCGCGATACCGTTGCCAAAATGCCGCTGCGTTCGTTCGCGAACTGCCTGCCTTGGAACTCCTTTGAGAGCGCCCTGGCATCATCGAACGTCGACGCTTGTCTTGGCATGTTTGCGGCCGCAAGCGGATCTCGCGCATAGCTGGCTCGTCGATTGCCGGAAGACGTCGCCACCTCCCCCCCCGCAGCCCGCTCCACCCCGGCCAGCGCATACCCCACCAGATCATCCACAGTCAGCGCCTTGATGCCGCCGTGGCGGATCATCCAGGTCCGAACCATCGCCGCCACGCTGCGCAGGAAGTCGCCCACCTTCTTTCCAAAGGCGGAGTCGGCCCAGTCGAAGAACCGGCTGTCGGCCACGCGGTACCCCTGGCTGCGGCCTTCAATCACCGCCTGCTCCACGATGTAGGCGGCTGCCTCGCGGCTGTCGGCGGTCGCCTCCGCATCAATCATTCGATCCGCCACGCGATCGAGGAAGGCCCGGGTGTCGGCATCCTTTTCCTGCGCACGGTTCATCAGCATCGACATCGCCTGCGCGTCGATCTTCTGGCGCTGCTGGCCGTGGATCATCTCGTGCAGCAACACCGCCGGGGCGGTGATCGGATCAAGGTTCGGCCCGATCAGGAAGGTGAGCCCGGAACTCGGATCGAAAAAGCCGTTGATCTGCCCCGCCTCGCTGAACAACTCGATCGACTTGCTCAGCGGCCGGCCGGTCTTGCTCGAAAACGTCACCGCCACCCGCAGCGGGTCTGCGCTGTCGATGACCACCAAGCCGCCTTTCTGCCCACGCCGGCCGCGCTCGAGCATGGTTCGGACCGGCTCCACCAGGCCGCGGAACTGGTAGTGCAGCGCACGCAACAGCCCCCGCTCGGTCACCGGCACGCGAGCGCCAGCGTTTGCCGGCGCGGCCTTCACCGGTTCGCCGTTGAAGGTCACGATCACGTCGGACGCCGCCACGTCAGCAGTATCTTCCGGCGCAACCTGCCGACGCTGCTCGTCAGTCATGCGCTGGCGGCTCTGCGTGTTGCGCGCCTCCACCTCGCCGGCCAGTCGCCGATAGGTTTCGGCCCCGGTCTTGTCCATGTCGCTCACCAGCGCCTTGCGACTGCCCCCAGTGGCAAACCCCTCGGCGTGCTGAATGGCGTGCTGCAGCTCGTGCAGCATCACCGACGCCAGCGCCTGGCGCTTCAGGTCACCGCGAACCTGCATCTTCTGGCCAGCAATCGACCGCACCAATCGAGCGGCTGCACGTTCGCCGGCAGGCATCAGTTCGACACGGATGTTCTCGAGGTGCGGATAGGCGGCGAAAAGCCGAGGGTGATGCAGGACGTCCACCACGCGAACGTCTGCACGATCAATGGCTGCAGCCTCCAACACTTCAGATGCGATGTTGCCGCCCACCTCGAGCCTTGCGTCCTCGTCGCTGATCTCGAACCGCCACATGCCATCCGGGCCACGGTGCCAGCCGGTGTCCTGGCGAACGACCTCGGCGTCCTCGCCGATGGCCACGCGCTGCTGTGCATCGCGCAATGCGCGATGGCTCGCGGTCTCGGCCTCTTGACCGGCGAACGAGCGGTTGATGTCAGGGTTCGTGGCGTCGAAGGCGCCCTCGTTTCCGGTGGCGGATTTGATCTGAGTGGGGGCGAAGGCGACGAACTCGATCTCTTTCGAAAAGCCGCCGCTGTTTGCGAAGTCCAAAACCACGCCGTCGTGCCCATTTTCTGCAAGCTCCTGCCGGCGCGCGATCGCAAAGTCAGAGTTGCCGCCGAAGCTACGCAGCGCCCCCTTCTCCTTGTCCTTCATCGTCGCTGCGTAGGGCGCCCGCAGGTTCAGAAAGACCGGCATGATGTTCCCCGCACCCGTCTGCGAACGTGCGTTTGTCGCGTAGTAGCGCGCGGTGTCAGGGTTCGACGTGAAATAGAACCCACGACCGAGCCAGCCCGGGTCGACTTTGTCGCCCTTCTCGTGGGTGAAGGACTCGATGTCCTGCTGCGTCCCGTGATACACCACCAGCGGCTCGCCCGTCTGCGGGTCGCCGACTTTCGAAACGGTGTCGGGATTGAAGTCCTGGACCCGCTGCGCTAAAGTGAGTACATCCCCTGCGGAGCGGATCGAAGTCAGGTCAACGCCATCGGCGCTTGATGCTGCGGCGACCCATTGAGCTGCAGGGGATTTTTCATTGAACTCAACCGCCTCCACCGTATAGAGCGGATTCGGGTCGTTTTCAATGGCAGTTTCCTTCACCGTCATCTTCGCCAGCGTCGCCCGGCCATTGCGCATCACAGGCGCGAAAAACCTATGAATCGCCTTTATGTTCGGGTCGCCTTCAGCATCAGGCTTAGACCAGCCGATCAGTGCCCGCGAGAACAAATCATCAAGATTAGCCACGGCAAAAGCATGTGCTGGGGCGGATTCAGACTTGGACACCGCTTTCCCATTGAGCATCTTGTCCAGATTGTTGCGCGAAACAACAGCCTGTATTCCGGTCGCTCTATTCTCCAGCGGCTTACCCTGAAACGCCCTCGCGGCCACTCGGGCCTCATCGAACGTTGATGCTTGTCGCTTTGGTTCAGAGCCAGCGACCTCCCAGTCACCAAACCACGCCTTGAAGTTCGGCGTGCGCACCTGCACCCACTGCCCGTAAGTCAGCTTGGTCTTGCCGGCTGCCTTGGCGCGCTCGTAGGCTTCGCGTCCGCCATACGCGCGCTCGGTCTCGCGGAACTGGCGCAACGCGCCATCCTCGGCCGGCGGTTTCTTCCGGCTGAACAGCATCAAGCCTTGATCTGTTTCGCGCGTCTCGAGCACTCCCACCAGCTTGTCGATCGCGGCGTTGATGGCTTGGCGTTCCTTGCCGGCCGGATACGGTCGCTTCCAGCCCCACGGCGTTTCAATCGCCGCATTCTCTGGGCCGTAGTTCAGGAACGGGCTTCGTCCGCCGCCGGCCGCGATCTTGTCTTCGACGTATGCTTGGAACGCCCTCGCGCCCATCTCGTGCGGCGTGGTCCAATAGTCCGTCCCGCGCCCTTGATCAAGGCTCTTCGCGTCCATCGCAAAGTCGGTCGGCACCTGCTTGGTTTTCTCGGTGCTGTTCTGGGCGTCGGCCAGCATCTTCAGGCGCTGGCTGTACCGGACCATTGCGTTGCGCATCCGGTCCAGCACGCCCGAGTGATCCGCGGTGAATCCAGTTCGGCCGCGCACCTTCTTGTAGATCTCGCTAATTCTGTCCAGGGTGTCGTTTGTCTCCCGGAACGCCGCAAGCGGAGATCGCGACTTCGCGCCTTCGACCCGCTTGAAGGTTGTGTCGAGAGAAAAGCCCTCGACGATCTGCTGCGCCAGCGTGTCGAACTCGGCGAGCAGCTCGGCAGGCGCGGCCTTGTTATGCCGCTTCCAGTATTTCGGGTCTTTCGGCTCGGCAAGGTCTTTGCGAATCTGATCCACGTAATGCTGAACATCCGCCTTCGCCGCACCAACGAACTTGTCAGCCTTGGTCGTATCCTCAACGTAGGTTTCCGCCTTGCGAAAGATCGTGTTCATCAGCGACTCATAGGCCGTTCGCACCTCCGGGCGCACGCCAGAGCGCTGGCCAATGCTGAAGCCGCTGGTCACATAGTCATTTCCCGAGCCCATGTCGGCAGGAAGCGAGCGCGTACCGTCAGCATCAATCTGCCACTGCGACGACGCCTTGCCGTCGATCCGCCCAAAGTAGTGATCGAGCGCGTGGAACCACTCATGCGCCAGCGCCCCGGCGCCATTCATCTTGGTCAGGTTGATGACTGCCTTGTTGCGCTCGTAGTGCGCCCGGGCACCGGTCAGGCCGTGGCCGCGCGCACCGAACGCAAGCGCCAGCTCGCCGTTCAGGCTGATCGCCTTGGGCGGGATGTCCATGACTTCGGCCAGGTCGAGCAGGCCGTCGTAAGCCTCGTTCATCACTTCCTGACGCTCGACCTGATTGTTCCAGTTCCCGAACTCCACCCCGCGGAACCCGAAAGTCGTCATAAAGTCGTTGCCGGCCACATCGCCGTCCCGGCGGGCAGCCCCGATCCGCTGCTTGTTCGCCGGCACCGGCAGGTCCGCCTCGCCGAAGGTGGTGTTCGCCTCCATGATCGCGACGGCGTTTTCCGCCATGTAGGCCAACGCCTCTTCGCGAGAATCAAAACGACGATCGACCACCTTCACCCGCTTCCGGTCGGTTACGTCGCGCCAAATCTCGAAGCTGCGCTCATCGCCTCTGCCAACATTGACGACGCGGTGCTTTCTGGCGACCGCCGCCAGCGGCAAAGCGGCTTCTGCTTCTTCCCGCGTTTCGAACGGGCCGGCGACGCGGCGTGCGTTTCCAAGGCGATCCTTCGACCGTGAGTCGCGGATGTTCCACTTACCCTTGTCGCGTCCCTCGGAAACCACCTGGCCGATCTCGAAGCGTCGCGCCCATGCCGGACGCTCGTCGCTCTGCGCGCGTGCTGCACGACGGCCTACGGGTTTGGCGGCATCCTTTCTCGCGCCACCGATCTTCTCGCCAAGGTCGGAGATGGTTTCGGTTTCGGGTTGAGCAGCCGGCGCAGAATCAGCCCGAGCCGCGGGCTGATCGAACAGCCCTTCCTGACCCCTGGCCGCAGCAACGTCTGCTTCACGGTCGGATCCGGTGAGCGTGAAGTCGCCTCGCTCGGCATCAGCCTGTTGGCGCTGCTCAATCTCGCGCTGCCGATTAGCTTCAGCTTGCTCCGCCTCGCGTTGCGCGGCTTCCCGTTGAGCGAGTTCAGCGGGGGTGTAGGTGGCGAGGCTTAGCCCTTCTTCTGTGCCTCGCGCGCCGCCTTCCGCTCGGCCTGCTCCCGCTTCACCCGGTTGCTGATCGAGATCATTTCGGCCAGTCGCTTGCGCTCTTCCGGCGTCGCGCTCGCCACGGCTTCCCGTGCCAGCCTCAGCTTCTCTTCGTAGTTCACTCTCAATCTCCTGTTCGGTAAAACCAAGCGCACGCATCTGCGCCGCCGTGTCTTGCGGGGCGCGACCGTCTGATCGAAAGTCGTCGACGACATCATATCGCGCCTGCACTGGCGCGGGGTCAGCTTCATACCCCATCGCCTCGAGGTCATACGACGACATATCCTCCGGCGCCAGAGGAACTCCGGTCTGCTGGGCATCAAGCCATTCGATCATGCCCTCGATCGTGCGGCGAGACTTTGCCGGCACCGGCTCGCCCCGGGCCATCTTGTCGATGTCGGCGGCCAGTACATCGGGCCGGGCTTCCATGCCTGCGCGGAACCACTCTGCGCGAGGCGTCCACGGTGTTCTGCCGGTCACTTCGCCATCCGGCCCGCGCAACATCAGACCGCCACGCTCAGCCCACCCGGCCTCCTGGCTCATTGCGCGCAGATCATCAAGCTTTGGTTCGGCGCGCTGCAACAGGTCTTGCGTCGCTTGCGCCTGGCGACCCTTCATGCCGGCAACCGGCTTCGCCGTATCACCCTCGGCAAGCCACGTCTTGAACTCATCCACTGCCATCGCCCGCACCGGTCCAACCTGCCAGCCCGGATCGAAGTTCGAACTGTAGGCCGCGACTGCCGTCGCTTCGTCAGGAAAGCCAAGCATCGCCTTGTGTTCGTCGAAGCGCCCTGTCTGCTGGTCGATCTGATCCACCACGAACACCCGGGGCGAATCCGGCGCGGGTCCGACATAGACGTCGATCTGCTCGCCGTCCGCGCCATTGGTGCGCCGGATGTAGCCGTAGTGGTCGCTCATCGTGTGACGCCACTCAGAGCCATCAGGCCGCTTGCCGGTGCGATCCGATCCACGCGGGTTCTCGACCGTGATCTCCAGCCCTTGCAGCCTGATGTGGCCCTTCGCGTAGTTGCCGGCTTCCTTCTGTGCCTCGGTGGGCTCTGGCAGGTTGTTCAGCGGGCTGGTCGCAGCCTGGTGCGCCGCATCGTCGATTTCGTCTTCGCGCATCACCGGCTTCGCATGGCTCATGCGGGCCTCGATCGTCTGGCGTGCGCCCTCGTTGATCCGGTTCCAGTCAGCCTGCACCATGCGCTTGCCGACCACGCTCAGGTCGCCCTTCTGCGTTGTCCAGTTACCGGCCTCGAGCAGCGTCGCCCGGCGCTCGTCGGCGCTCATGGACTGCCATTGGTTCGCCGGGCTGCCCGGCGCGCGCTCTGCCTCAAACTCCTGACGCCGCCGCGCAATCTCGGCTGCTCGGGCCTCCGCCTGCGCAATGGAATTTGCCCGCTCGATGTCTGCCAGAAGGATCTGATCGCTTGGCGTGCCCTGATAGACCGGCGCCGGCAACAGACCCGCTACGGCCCCGGTATCCACCGCCATCACCGCGGCCTCCGACATCGGGCCGTCTGCCGGATTCAGCCCCATCTGCTCGGACGGGGTAGGTGCGCGCTGAGCCTCGAACTCCGCACGCCTGCGCGCAATCTCCGCTGTGCGCGCCTCGGCCTCAGCGACGGCATTGGCTCTCGCGGTATCGGCTTGCAGGATCTGATCGCTTGGGGTGCCGGTCTGAACTGGAGACGACAACAGGCCGGCAATCTCTTGCTCTGGACTGGCTGATGGCTGCGACGCACGGAACGCCCGTTGTGCCGCCGCGCCTTCGGCTGCACCGAATCCGCCGCCAAGCGGTGCACTGGCCAAACCTTCAAGCGTGCCTTGACCGGCCACGCCCTGCCATGTCCGTTGGTCGAAGCCTTCGCCCTGCACTGCCAAGTTCGCCGCCAAGCGTTCCTGACCGCCCTGGACAGCCTCGATCGGCGCTTCGCGCGCAACGCCTGCCGCCGTCGATCTCAAGATGCTAGGAGCGGCCTGCTCTGCGCCCTTGCGCGCAACCCACGGCGAAGCCAGTCTCCGGGCAGCCGTTTCCACACCGGTACTTGCCGCCAACGCACCAAGACCCGCGCCGACTGCAATGCTTCCCTTGTTGTCGCCCGTGTAGCTCTGCGATTGCGCCGCACGCGCCGCTGCTTCTTCCGGGGTTGCGCCAGCATCGAGCCAGCGATTCTCGACGGCCTCGTAGATCTCTCCCTTGACCGCACCGGTTCCTTGCGCCGCACCAATCGCTGCCGGCACCGCACGAGAGACGATCTGCGCCGCAGCACTCTTGCCGCCAGTGAGCAGTGCAGCGCCAAGCGTGGGCGCCGTGGTTCCAAGGGCTTCGAGCGTGGTATCGACAGGGGCGTCAGCAAACGCGCCAGCATAGGCTTTGACCTCTTCCCATGTGCTGCCGGATTCTTCAGCCTGCCGGATCTTCTCGCCGCGGGCCTCGCGCTGCGCCTGGCGATACGGAGATTCACGCTCACGCAGCGAATCTGCAATGCCGCCAAAGCGCTGCGCCACGGGATTGTCCGCGCCGGCCACGTTCGACAGCATCTGCGCGCCTTGGGCAAGGCCGGTGGTCAGAGCGAGAGCGGAGTCGCTGGCGGATTCGAGTAGCGATCGTCCCTTCGGGTCGTCCTGCGCCTTGGCGGTCGATGGGTCAAACGAAGACGCGCCTTTTGCGTCAGCCAGCCGCGCAGAACTGGGATCAAAGGCCATGTTGTGCTCCACGATTGTTTCCGTGGAGTCTCCCCGCCATCACCGCATTCGCGAAGCCTTACAGGGGTATCAGAAAAACAGGCGCTATACTGTCGAAGGAGGCCGACCCTATGCGACTACTGCTGCTTGCCGCAACCTTGCTGATCCCCTTTGCCGCCGAGGCCAACTTCGCGAAGTGCCTGCTCGATCGCCTGCCGGGAGTGCAGAATGACGTCGCCGCGGGCGCGATATGGCGGGCCTGCAACAATCAACACCCGGGCGGGTTCGAATCGGTCAGGCAGGGATCAGGGCGCGGATGGTTCAGCTTCAAGAGTGGAGACGAATGCACGACAAAGCGGGCCAGTGACACGCGGAGCCATCGAGCCGCAGCCCTGATCAACTCCGCGTGCAGGCGCCTTTACGACGAGCCGTTTCTGTTCGACCCACGAACAGCGAGGCCCGTTGACCAGTTTGACCCGAGCACCGCTCGGCCCGTCATGATGCCGGAACCCACTGTCCGTTTCTGAACGTCGCGCGATTCCCGTTTGCGTCGACATAAAGCCGACCTTCTTCAAACTGCCCTGCGCCCTGCTGCGCCCCTTGCTCGACAAACTGCCCAGTCTGGTTATTGATCACCCGTGCCGGCACGGTACGCATCGCCCCTGCCACAGAATCCCACTCCTGCCCGCCAGGGACAACCGTGAAGCGGTTTTGCTGGTCGCTTTGACCCATAATCGCCCGAAGCTGCTGAGACAGCACTGCACGCTGTTCCGGGTCTGTCTCAGCCTCAAGGCGCTGCATGAGCGACTGCTGCTGATCGGTCATCTGATTCTGCATGCGTTGCTGCGCGACCTGTTCGTTGCGCATTGGGGCGTCCGCTTCTTGCTGCATCCGCGCGCGGTCGGTCGCAGACTGCTCGCGTAGCTGCGTTTGCTGCATGTCCGCGCTGCTCTTTGCTGCGCCAGACACCTGGTCGCTCGCGTCGCCAAGCTGCTCACGCAGAGCGGCCACGCGCTGCTTCTGCGACTCAATGTCGGCTTGATTGGTCGGGCGTCGGAACATCTCGCGATCAAGCGCTTCCTGAGTCATGTTGCGCCGCTGCAACTCGGCATGGCTCTGGTTGTCCTCGCGCATGCGCTGCATGCGTGACGCCTGCTCCGGGTTTGCAGGGCGACCAAACAACGCCCCGCCGCCCTGGTTGAAAGCGATCTGATCGCGCAGCGCCGCGTTGCCGGCGCGAATCTGGTTTGCCTCGGCGAAGTTTCGGTTGGCGCCAGCCATGTCGATGCCTTGTGTAAAAGGCTGCGGCTGTGCGCCAGGCGTTCGGCCTGCAGCGGATGCCGCGGCCTCCTGCTGCGCTTGCTGCGCGGCTTGTGCTCGGGCCTCTGGTCGCATCATACCGCCTGGGGCGCTACCCTGCGGGATCGTGCCAAACGGGTTGAAGTCCGGGCTCATGATGCGGGCGTTGTTCGCCTGAAGCTCCTGATCTTGACGAGAGCCGGCCGAAGGCATGCCACCGATCGGAGTTGTGTCGCCAGTCACCAGCGTCTTGGTGAATTGCGCTGCAGGGTCGAGAGCGGCCTGTTTCGCAGCGCCAAACCCCCGTGCCGTTCCAGCGATCGGCCCTGAAACCACGTTGCGCACACTCAATCCTTGGTCGGCTGCGGACATCGGTTGCGACCGAAACGGGTTGCCAAGACCGGTACGCTGCCATCCGGTGGAGGGCTGAGTCGGCGCGGTAGCAGCCGTTGGCGCAGCAGCAGCCTGTGTCGCCGGCGCGCTTGGCGCCGAGACGCCTTGCTGTCTGCGCTCGTCCTCACCGATTGCGCCGCCTGCGTTGTAGCCCTTGAGCCCAAGGCGCGGCTGCGGCTGTGCGTTCTTCGGTTGGCGCTTCAAGCCGAAACCACGTGGAGACCCCTCAGCAAGCACTGCGCCGCCGCTGTTGTAGCCGCGCACCGCGCGGTCTGCAACTTCTTGGGCGCGGTTGCGGTTTCTAACCAGCGAGTCTCTGGCCTGACTCACCAAGCCTCGTCCAACCGGCGCTGAATCCGCACGGCTGGATTCAGGCCGCGCGGGCCTTTCCGGAATTGACGGGTCGATGCGTCCGCCACGATTGAAACCCTTCATCCCAAGACCCGGCGCGGGCTCTTCGGCTGGCGCGTGCTCGATCGGGCGCAGTCCGCCTGGAGCCGGCTGCGCTGCTTCCGAGAACACGGAGTTGTCGCGCGACACCGGTTGCCCACCTGGCGGCTTCCCGGTTACCGCGGCAACCATGGCATCAAGCGCCTCGGCCCCGCCCATGGCGGCCACCACTTCCTTTGGCAGCACGTACTCGCCATTTTCGCCCCACAAGGGAACGGCGTCGCGGCCTTTCGGCCCCTGGATCTCGCCCTGTGCCACTTGGGGCGTTTTGGTGTTGCGATTTAGTCCGTACATATCATGTGCCTCATTCAAAGAGTTCGTTGCGATGACCGTCAAATCAGCGTGAGTAGTTGTAACTCTCGCTGCGAGAGTTGGTTTCGCTGTAACTTCCGCTCGCCGATACCCCACCAGATCCAGATAGGTTCGCTCCGATGCTGATGCCTGCCATCGCGCCTGCAGCAAGCGTGCTGCCCACCTGTCCAGCGGCCTTGAGCGCTTCGAGTTGGACGTTGGCCTTGCGGATCATCTGCTCCATGTCCGCAATGTACTTCTTGACCTCAACCTCGAAGATGCCCAGCGTGGCGCGGATCTCCGCTTCCTTGGCTGCAAGCTGCACCCTGAACCGCGCCTCTTCTGCGCCGGCTTGTGCGACATAGCGCTGCGTGTCCGCAGTGTAGGCGCTCGCGCCCGCCTGAATCTTTGAGACGTCGGCCTGGATTTTCGCCTTGTCTGCTTCGAGCCTGGCCACGTACTCGCGTATCACCTGCTCGTTGCGAGCAATGTCGCCCTGCATCTGCTTGATACCGATGTCCGCCACAGTTGCTTGCCCGGACACGTAGGAAGCATAGGCGCGAGCCTCGGCGTCCAGGATCTGGGCTTTGCCGAGCTCACCCTTGATGCGTGACTCGTAGGCGTCGAATCGCACCTTGTCGGCATTGATCCGTTCCGCGTAGGCTTGCACCTCTGCCCGGAAACCGTCGATGAGGTTTTTGTTCACGTCAGACTGAATCGACGCCCCCTGCATGAGCGCTTTGTAGACTTCGACGTCGGCCAACATCGCCCTGATCTGCTCGCCGTAGATGCGAACCTTCTGCTCGTTCAGTTGCCCTCTGGCGAGTTCGCCCTCGAGCTGGGCCTTGAACACTTCGATGCTGGCAAGCTCAGCGTCAAGTTTGACCTTGAAGACCTGAGCCTCAGTGGCGTAGGCCTGCTGGCGAGCGTTGAACAACGCCACCTGCGCGTTGTAGAGCGCAAGCTGACTGTCAAGTTGGATCTTTGCTGCCTCGAACTGACGCTGAGCGATGTTGTTCCAAATGTTGAACAACACGTTCTCTGACGCAATGGCCTGCTCCACGGCAAAGCGCACATTCTCGATCTGAAGCTCAGTCATGCGGATTGCGATCTCACGGCTTGCACCCTGCTTCTTGATCTGACTCTCTTCCCGGATCGCATCGACGCGGGCAACCAGCATCCCTGGAGGCTCGGAGAAGCCCCGGCTGCTGAAGTCGGCGTAGGCTGCGCTGATCTGTCGCTGAGCATCAAGGTCTTCGCGGCCGGCAGCACGATCCCACATTGCCTGCTCGACAGCCGGCGGAATACCATTGCCGCCCGACCAGATATCACGCAGCTTCGCAATAACCTCTGGCAGGATCTCTGTTGCGTACTGCGGATCACCCCACTGCAGCACCGTGCTGACAGCGGTGCCCTCAAACTCTGGCGCGCTGGCATCAAATGTCGGCAGAGTCGGAAACTCAAACTCTGGAATCTCGATGGTGGCAAGGCTCGGGAACAGCGGTTTGTCCAAAGACGGGGCGCCAGGCAGCACCACGTCTGAAAGGAACGGTTTGTCAGGGCCATCCAACGGCGCGGTCATTTCCGGCGCTTCCGGAATGCTGATTCCGCCAATGCTTGGCACGTATGGCGTGATGTCGATTTCGGCTGGATCGCGGATCGTCCCGAGCGCACCCATGGTGGCCGCAATACTCCCGATGTTGCCGAAACTCGTGGCGGTGATGCTCGGCAGGCTGAATGAGCCCGGAATCGTCGCGTTGATGTTGGGAGACGATGGCGGCGAGCCAGAGAAGCTCAGCTTCGGGTTGAAGCTCTGCAGCGCATCCAGCGTGCTCCCAACCTTCTCACGGGTCGCGTTGGAGTATCCAAGCTGCGTCTGCAGATTGTCCGTGACGAAATCGCGCACGATGGCAACGTGGTCATAGGCTTGGGTGTAGGGGTTGTTGGACATCAAAGTCTCCTTGTTGACGGCGCGGCGTCTGCAGAAATCGAATCCACGGCGAGATCCGCGCCGCCGCTGTTGCGTACCTTGATGCGCCAATACCGGGCATTCAACCCCTTGCCAGGGCGAACGCGGTTGTTTCGTGGCGAGTCGGCATTACGCGGTTGCATCCGGTAGTCGTATGGTGGCGAGTCGATGGTTTCGACTTCAACCTCAACAACACCCGACGACGTGTAGCCAAACCAGAAGGCGTCGATGCGCTTCTTCCGCTCGTCCGGCTGGCGATTGCCGCTGCGGTCAAGAGGCCCGAAGTCCGTGAAGCCGTATGCGAGCTCTGCGTCGATCTCGTCGCCTGAGTCACTGTCGGCGCCCAGTTCAACCAAGCCTTCCGGGCCAACAGCCAGCACACGATCCTTGATCTGCACCATGTCGACGAACTGCCAGTTGCTGTACCAGCTCGGAGCGCCGGTCTCGGTGTTCATTACCCATGCGATCGCGCCGGGGTTCTTGTAAAACGCTGACTCGTACCCGACTCCAGGAGAGAGGACGTCAAGCGTTGTTTGGCTGCTGACAAACGCCTCGTCGGCCGCCATGGCGGCGCTCTCGAGAACAGGGGCGACGGCTTCGGCCAAGTCAAATGCGTCGGACGCGGCCTCACCAACAGCCTCCGCATCAACGACCGCGCTGGCATGCCCTTCGTCGTGTCCGAAGGCAACCGCCTCAACATCCACCGTAACGACGTCAAGAGCGCCCGACGTACCTACGCCAACCTCGTCCACATCAACAATACGTGCTGCAGAGGCTACTGTTTCAGAGAACCCAGAGGCAGCGTCGAGGATGATCTCGTAGGGTTGCTCGGACAGCTCACTCTCACCCTGAGCAACAACCTCAACATCAACACCACCGGAAGCAACGGTCGATGTGTGCGCCGTGGCAGAACTGACTTGATCAAAATCAGGAGAACTCAACGCGCTCACATCGGATGCGTCGGTTCCAACTCCCTCTGCAAACACGTAGCTGTCCGCAACAGACTCGCTGAGACCATCGGCAAGTACGTCGACGATGATGATCTGGTCAGTTTCCTCCCCAAACGCATGCCCGATTGACAGCACATCTTCTGGATAGGTGGCAAGCTCGAATGCGGTGCCCCCTGACTCGACATCCACTGTCGAGCCAGCCGTGATGAATACCTCATCTATGGCCAGCGCGTCGGACAACACGTCCTGTGTGTCGCTTGCCCCTTCTTCGGACGCCTGCGCCCCGAAAAGCGCCTCGCCATATAGCCCGGAACCGTAAGCCATTATTCAATCCCTTCAGTAGCAGAGATCCATGTGTCCACGCCATTCAACAAATAGATCGTTCGGTTGCTGCACTTCCAGCACAACCCTTACGTCTTCCGCTGAAGCAGCAGGTGTGTTGTCCACGAGCCGCGCTTGAATCTGGGAGCTGGTGTCCGTCGTGACGGTGACTGAAGGCGTTCCAACAAACCCGTATTCCAACGACCCTGAGTCCGTCGTCGAGATAACTCCACTGAACTCGATTACTGCACAACCTTCGTCACGACCGAAGCCGAAGCGCCCAACCACCCGACCAGAGAAATGGACCACGTTGTTCTCGGGTAGCGCAGAGAACTCCCACGCGTCGTACAGTGTCGAGTTGTGACTGAACACAGACTCATCAACAAGCAGCGCGAAAATCGGTTCGTAGGCTACTCCATCGCCCGTTACATTCCTGAACAGCCTCACTCTGGGGTGCCTTACTTCGCTCGACAACGCTGCGAGCGGCGACGAACCAACGGTATAGCTCTCACCAAAGAATGAAGACTGATTCGCTGCGATAACCTCTATGCAAGTACGCTCCAGCGTCTCATCCCAACTCTGGCGAACCAGCGCCGACGTCACCTCGTCCTGGTTATCGTTCCTGACGATATAGACTGGGATCACGCTTGTTTGCGGCGCGTTCTGTAGCGCAGTCTCCCCTTCGTACCCGGATATATCAGCAACATGAGCCAGCCGCAACACCCCCTCGGGTGTGCTGGCCACAGGTTCGGCGGTGAATTTAAGCCTGTCGATTGGGTGCAGTTGGAAGTTCATTGTGTGGCCTCATCATGTTCTGACACGCCGAGAAAAACAGCCTCGGTCAAGGTTTCTTTATCACCAGAGATGTACTTGTTGGCAGGTATTTCGAAAGCGTTCCCGGCGACCATGAATACCTCCCTTTTGATCGGAGCAAGTCGATCCCCTGCCTCGCTGAACAGGTCATGAGTGTGCAGCGACAGGTAGGCGTACCCGGGAACAAAGCTGGCTGCGACGTGGTAGATTTCCGGCCACAAAGCGTTTGCCAGAATCCCGTTCTGTGTCATGACCTCATTGATCGCAGCGGTGAGGTCTGGAACATTTTCGCCGACGTAGTTTGTCAAACTCGGGGAAGTGTTGATTGTGCTGACCGTTGAGTTTCTCCAGCCGCTGTCTGACGAGTTTGAAATGGCTGTCTCCCAAGTGACCGTAGGAAAAGCAGGAGTCGCCTCCACTGCCGGTCTGAATCGACAACTCACCACCTCAGTGTTTCCACCCAGAACCGACACGTATTGAAAGTGTTCATCCACTTCAAGCCCCCAATCCCCAGTGTAGGGGGTGTTGGCTGTGCCTGCGCCCCACTCAAGGAACTGCCCGAAGACTCCAAAACTGTACGGAAACTGCCACTTGTCATTGCTGTCAAGCCCGCCTGACGAAGTGGTGTGTTGTCGAGTCTGATCGTACGTTCTTTTGTAACTCTGGTAACCGACCAGAAACACGAAAGCGTCACTTCTAAGGTCGCCGTCGACAGCTTGTACGTTCGCCTGCCACGCCGGGGTTAGAACCGGCTGCGCCTCCCCGTTATAGACGCGCTCAAAAAAGCCGTTATGTTCCCTCGGGGCCAGCTCTGGCAAGTCCGTAATCGGTGACTGGACGATTCTCTCCCCTGTTGTTTTCGAGTACCAAACCCTATAAATACCACCTGAGATGTGATCGAAACGAGCATTGACCGTCCAAGAAAGGCCATCGCAAATCTGTTCTTTAAACTCATGCAACTGGCCGTTGAGTGAGTGGATTATCTTGACGGCAAGGCTTGCTGCCCCTGTTTCTGTGGACACAGCAAGGGTGCGGTAAACTGGTGACCAGGCGTGCTCCCTGTACTCATCCCAGTCTTGGCCAGAGTCCAGCAATTCAAGTTTGTACTCCCAGTCAATTTCGCTGTCGCTTACGCTCGGCGCTCGGTAGTAGTGGGCCGATTGCCGATAGTCCATATCCATTTCCAGCCGAATTTCGGCATGGATATAGACGGGAGTGTTCCCTCGGTAGTCCGCCGCAAGGAGGCGCGTTTCTTCAAACAGCCTCCCGTCAGACTCCTTCTCCAAAGAAAGCGTGTAGCCGCCTTGCGGCCCGGAAACAGAATCTGCCGTTGTTGTGCTGGCAAGAATAACGTCCTCTGCAGCTCCGCTCTTGAGCGCTTCTATCGCAAGGGAATCGACGTCGATCTCAACGACCTCTGTGTGTGTCCACGGGTCACCACTTCCACCCGCGTCTTCAGCGCCTCGCGCCACCGAGATCATCTTTGTGCACGACTCGTTGAAGTAAAGCGGGTGCACGAACTGACGCGCAACCGCCCCTAACTGCTCAAGAACCAAATCTGTCGGAGCCTGAGCCACTCCGGTCGGCTTGCGTGCGATTGGTGCGCGGTACAGGATGGTGTTTGGACCATCGAAGCGCGTGACAAAGAGCGTGAGTCCATCTTCCCCGCCACGCAGGCCCGCGGACGCGCAGTTTATCTGGACAAGCTCGTTGTCTTGGTTTCTCACAAAGAGTCGATGTGGCCTTCCGTTGATCCAAAGCCGTCCATTGGCTACTTGCCGAATCTTGTCGGTTGCTGCGACTGGCGTTCCCGGGCGTCTGTATCGACCATCAGACCACCACCACGACACGACCAACGGCGCACCCCTGTCCAGCACAGACCGGCTGTACCATGTGTTGCTTCCAGGGTGCTCGTGGAGTTGATACTTCGACACGAGTTTGTTGTCGCCATCAAACGCTTGATTCTCTGGCGGGGTGCCGCGCAGGTTGTAGCTATGCCAGACGTGAGACGGGTTCTCAGCGATACCGGTCGGCAAGCTTGCTGAGGTCGGGATTGCGTAGAAAGCGAGTCTGAAGAAGTCTTGATCCTGTTCGACGTCTTGCCGCACATGCGTCGCCGGCGTGCAGGTGACGATCTCTTCGTTTCCAACCACCGAAGCGGTAACGTGCGCTCCATTCTCCAGCGTCCGCGACATGGCGAACACAGGCGTTCCAGTCGCCTCGATGTAGGCCCGAACCTTGTACAACAGGTTATAGGCTTCTCCGAGGTACTGTTGCGCGTCACCCGTCTCGCCATACAGGCGAACTTTGGGCTTGGAGAATGGAGCGCCGTTGCGCATCAGGTGCTCTCGATACGCACGCGATAGCCAAGACTGAACGGATCACCGTTGTACTGCGTCCGAGCCTGGGCAAACCGGCTGATCGAGAGCAGAGACCCGGTGGTTGCACCCTTGACCTGATCGGTCAAAAGCGCAGCGCCGCGAATCACAACGCTGGTTGCCGTGGCAATCGTGAAGGCCGCGCGGTTGGCGAGGTTGTCTCGAGCCCCGTTGGAGGCCGCAGCCTTTTCCCACAGCCGGCGCGTGGTCTCGCTGTAGCCTTCAGTGTTGCTCACAAGCTCCCCCGCGGTGGAAGCAAACTGCGCTGCCGTGATGCTCGAAGTCGGCGTGTAGTTCGTGGTGAAAAGCGCGAGATAGGCGTCACCATTCAACCCAGACGTCAGGATGAAGTTGATGCCCTCAATCGGCAAAAGGTTGGGAATATCCTCGTCTTCGTATCCTGGGGAGCTGATGCTGTACGCTCCAGAAATTCGGGCGTGGGCCTTCGGGAAGACAACGCCTTCGTCCGAGACTTCATAGTCGTGGTTTTCGATGTACCCCCGGAACTCCCCGGCGTGCTTGATGAGATCGCGGTCGATCATGGTCGTGCTCCTATTGCATGGTTGTGTCGATGGCGACCCCATAGGTCTGCCGGTCTGTCGCTGCCACCAGAGTGATGATCTGCTTGATGCCGTCACGGACAACGAAGCGAGATCGCCCCTCAAGACCCGCAGCGACACGGACTCTTTCGGGGTGAAGCGAAACAACGTCACCGCTGGCGCGGGCGAGCATGTAGCCCTCGGTCGAGAGCCACACCACCACGTCCATGTCGGTGCCGGTGATTTCCTTGTTGAAGTGCGCGCCGCTGACATTGATAGCCGAGCGCCGCACAGCCTGGGCCGTCGATACAGTCGTGATCTGAAACTGCGCGGGCTCATTGCCCGACAGCAGATGCACGCCGCGGTCGTCGCCAACCAACAGCCCGCCGGTCACGGATTCAACGAAGCGCACCGGGCCCGTGAAGCGGATGAAGTTATGCCTCGGGTCATACAGATGCGGACGCAGCGCCTCCGAGAAGCGCACGATGTCATCCATCCCGGTATAGATCCGGCCGGCGTGGGCGCAGATGAACTCACCAGCAGGAAGCGGCTCGAGATGCTGGGTGCTGCGCGTTGCGCCATCGGGCTGGCGCGTCACCACGAACTCTGTGAATGCCCCGCTGAAGTTCTCGGACAGGTAGAGCGCATCCCCATCGGGCGGTGACAGATAGACGTTGTACGAGCACGTCAGATCCGACACCATGCCGGAGAGTCGAATGCCGCCCCCGGACGGAAGATCCACCGATCCGAGAAACTGCGTCCGCGACTCTTCGCCGCGATCGTCAATGCGAGACAGCGCGACAGCGTACCGTCCCGCCGAGAGCGCCCCGGTCGGGTGAGCGGACACATCGGGCAGCGCAGCAGGCAACGAAACACCCACTCTACGCGGAGCCGGATCATCAGCCGGAATCCACCAGGCTGAGCCACGGTTCGTGAAGTAGGTATGCCCGTTGATATCCGCAAAGGCCACCGGGCCGTCATCGCTCATCTCGCACAGCAGCGTCGGCTCAAACGTCTCGGTGTCGAGCGCATACACCCGTTGGCCTCGGGCCACAAGCGTTCCTCTTGGCGTCGTGTGCAGGCTGTGAAAGTCCGCGCCGGCCACCTTGATCTCATAGCCATCACGGCGCTTGAAACTGCCGTCGCGGCGAAGATCGAAGTTGTCCGCCGAGCGCACCGAGCCATCCGGCAGACTGGTTTCGTCTGACAGAAGATCAACCCCGCGAAACGGGAGAGGGATTTTCTGATTTGCCATTGCCGCCTTTCATGTTCAGCGGCATCAGTGTTGCGGCAGGCCGTAGAAGGTTCCAGCCTTACAGGGGGTTAGCGATATCAGACGGCAGGTACATATGTCGACGGATCAGGCCCGCCGATCGTGCCCACGCCAAGCAACCCAACCGCCTGTGCGTACGGCGCGGTACATCGTTCGGCGGCCGGCGAACCCGACCCCGGCGCACTTCATGGCATCAAGAAACACCCGGTCGGCGTCTTTTCGCGACATCGCAGCGGTGCCAACAACCACTGTACCGGCCTCGATCAGCCGGTAGATTTGCGTGCAGTCAGACCGTATCGACATAGCGCGCCGGGTCAAGCCCGTGCGACTCGAAGAACCCCCAAGGGTCGCGCTCGATAGCCCGCGCATTCTTTCGCCACGGCACCCACGAGCCGACCGACAGTCCGGCGCGGATCATCGTCCGGGCGTACAGCCCCGCACCGGTGTCGCGCATGGCCTCGTACATCAGCGCATTGACCTCGCCGAGCGTCCGATCCTGGATCACGAAAAGATAGTCATGCAGGACGGCGGGCATCCTCTCCGCGCGGTTGTGCGGGACGATTGTCCGGGCCAGCCAGGGTATTGATGCAAGATCGGTGATAAACCCCGGCGGCACGATGATTGTCTCGCCGGCCTCGGACTCATAGACCAGCGGCAGGGTCAGCGCCCACCGGTTACGACCGTCTGCAATGCGGGTGTATAGCTCAGTCCGAAACGGCATCAGGGGAGCTGCGGCTGGTTGATGATGATCGGTGCGGGTTGCTCGATGACCAGCGGCGCGGGTTGCGTGACGATGAGCGGATCTCTCGCAATGCGGTCGGCCATGCTGTCTATCAGCCCGAGGCGCAAGCTCTCAAGATCAACCGATGTCGCCAACTGTTGCCGCTGGAATTTGAGGCTGTCCCGGCCGGACTCGCGCTGCACCCACAGTTGCGCAAGCGGAAGCACGTAGGGCGCAAACGCTCGCACGGCTGCGGTGATCGGCCCGTCTTGCTGCGCCGGCAGTTGCGGCTGCTGTGCGACTGGTTGCGGCCCGTTAATCCGCTCAATGCCGGAAAGCGCCCACGCTTGCACGACCGGATCGTGTGACCGTTCCGCGATGCGTGCCATCTCGCGTGCGATGGTGGCTTGGTAATGCAAGCGATCGGCTTCCAGGGCCGCGCGGGTCTTGAGCAGTTCGGCCTGCGCCTGCGTGATTTGCCCACCGTCGAGTGTGAGGCACCCCGACATCCCGATAATGGCAAGCGCGCCGAACAGATATCGCAGAATCCCGCGCTGCCAGGCGAAGGCGATGCGCATGTTCGTGGACGCGATCTTCTCGAACGCCTCGGACCAGCGACAAGCCTCCGCAGCTCGTTTTTGTCGGCCGGCTCTAGCGCGGGCCTCGGGTGTGATCTGGCTCATACGTCGTGCTCCTGTATAGCGACGCCATCGCGCCGGGTTGTGTGCCACGCGCAATCGGGTGTCATGCGAGCTTCCCACCGTGCACGACAAACGCAGCTCGTAACACCGCCATCGGCTGCTCGTGCTGCCCATAGCCTGCTCCTGGGAAACTCGCCCACCTGCTGCGACATTTCCGGATGGCGTCATCAAGCCGCCCCTCTTTGATCGCCGTGACCGCACGGCACTCGCGGATAAGCTGAAGCGCAATGGCGTCTTGCGACTCGGGGCCGAAGTCCGGCAGCCGAAGCTGCGTCGTGTAGTGCGTAGCGAATCTGTGCAGGATCTGATACCGACCCGCTGCCGTGCTTTGTCCGGACGCCCCGTTTTGGTAGCGGAACGACACGAGCTTGTTCGGGTGTCGGCTGTAGTCAGAAAACAGATCCGGCCGCGCTGGCGTGCTGCCGACGATCACGTTGTACCCGTCATCACCGATTCCTGCAGTGCCTTCTGCGACGGAAATCACGTCGAGAAACGCGGCCATGTTCGGGTGCAGCCCCTTGGTTCTTGTGCGGGTCCGTCTCTCCGGCTCCGGCTGCTTCTCGGCTTCGCGCGGAGGCTCCTGAACATGCTCGAGCAGATCCGCGATGGCGTGGTGATGTTGCGCTATGGCGCGATGATGCTCGGCCAGTGCATGCGCTGTCTCAGCTCTCATGGCTGGCCTATCTTCGTTTTGGTGAATTGCCACAGGCTCAGGCCGACCAGGATCAGCGCCGCCCAGATCACGCCCTTCACCGTATGGTTTCGGACCTCTTTGGCGAGATCCTTCATGTCCTTGTAGAACTCGATAGATTCTTCGTGGTGCTTGCGATGGCCGGCCGGGTCGCTGTCAGGGAACCCGGCGAGAATCAGCTTTCGTAGCTCTTCGTTCCCGCTGCGCATCTCTGCAAGAATCGCCTCCTGCCGCGCCTGCTCCTGCGCGTTGTGCTTTTCGAGGTGCATCACAATCCGCTCATCCACGCGGCTTTCGATGATCTGTATCGCCTCGGCCAAGGTGTGCGGCGGGTTATGCCGGCGCTCTTCGAAGTCATCTTCTGTCACTGGAGCCTTCCGTTTGTGCTGGTACTTGAAAGTCTTGCCATCGCCTGCTCTGCGGCAGGGAGTCGGCCGATCACGTGCTGCTCGATCAGGCGCGCAAACACAGAGCGGCGCAGTTCATCGGTAATCGGCGACGGGATGAACAGTCTTAGTCCGGAGTCCGTCAGAGCGTGCATCGCATCATTGATCGCCAGATTCACCAGCGAGCCGAGTTCCAGCGCCTCTGCGTTGTGTGCGTGAATGGCGTCGTGAATAGCCAGAGCGAGCGCAGTATCAAGCTCCAAGCCGTCTGCGACGTGCCCGTGGAAACTGTCGTGGATCGTGGCGACGATCCCGCTGTTGGCCTCAAGGTTGTCCGCTGTGTGCCCGTGGCTGGCGTCGTGGAACGCCATGTTGTGGTGTGCTGAGAGCGTCGGAGTCTGCGCGAGCTGCGCGTGCGTCGCGTCGAGGCTGGCGAGTCCGAGCGTCGCTGACAGGCCCAAGCTCTGCGCGCTGTGATCGTGCGCTGCGTTGTGTGTCTCGAGGTTCGCAGCGTTGCTCGTGTCGAGCGTCAGAGTGTCGGCAAGCTGTGCGTGCAGCGCATCCGAGACGAGCAGGTTCAGCGCCGCTGCAAGGGCGAGACTGTCAGCCGCGTGCTGATGCGTCGCCGAGTCGATAGACAGGCCAACGACGCTGGAGAGCGCGAGCGACTCTGCAAGATGGTTGTGTGTCGCATGCGCGGTGTTGAGCGTCGCGCCTGCTGCGAAGGTAATGTTGTCCGCGCTTTGGTCATGCTGAGCCGCGTCGACGGCCAGTGTCAGTGAAGCTGCGAGACCCAGGGCGGAGGCAGTGTGTCCGTGCTGCGCGGCTTGAATAGCCAGTGCAAGGGCTGTGGTCAGCACGAGATTGTCGCTGCCGTGAGCGTGAGTAGCGTCGCTGGTGTCGAGCTGAAGCCCGCTGTTGATCTGGATGCCGTCTGCTGCGTGGCTGTGCGTAGCCGATGCGGTGACGAGGTTGTGAAGCGCGGTGAGCGTTGGGGCAGTAGCGGCGTGCCCGTGGGTGGAAGAATGGATGTCGAGGGTTTCGACCGACTCATCAAACCAGCCGTCCGCGTCCGTCAGTTGCAGCGCCTCCATCCAACCAACGCCGATCAGCTCATGCGATGCGATGTCAGTCCTGCCGGACTGCGGCACCTCGGCGGCAAATGCGATCTTGCAGCCTAGCTTTTCGTACCCCCACCAAAAATCGTAATTATTGACCCCGTTGAAGTACGACAGATATTCCCCGACGCCAAACACTTCGACGCCTTTGTCGATAAATGCCTGCGTCGCTGCATTTGGGCCGCTCAACGTGCCAGGGATAAACAACCGGGTCGCGCTGCTGTATCCGTGCCAACTGAACATCGCGTCGGCTTCGCCGCCCGTGTCCGCGAGGACAGCGTTTTGCAAGTCCTCGATCTCTTTCAGCGGTGGCGTTGCGGTAAGCCGGAAAGCTCGGTTTGGGTCTGTCGACTGCCTGAAGTTGTGCCTGCGATGACCGCCCGTAATGCCGTTTGGCGTGACGTTGAAATACAGCCACACATCCCAGTTGGAGCGGAAATCGTCGGCTTCCGGGCTTGCGTTGTCGAGCATCCAGCGCACCGACGCTTCGAACGGAATCCATGACGACTGCTCGCCCTGCGAGTGGATGCCTGCAAACACAACGAGTTTTCGTTTAGGCTTGCCGTCCGTCGTCGGGCCTGGCCATGCAAGCGCAATCGCATACTGTGGGTTTTCGCCAATCGGTCTGTCGTTTTCGTCGGTCTCTGCGGGCGTGACAGCATAAACGCCGTTCTCGTCTGCCGAGCTCGCGATGCCTGCGACGGTTGAGTAATCCGTCAGCAGCTCATCCGCAAACACCGCGGCATAGCTGTTTGGCTTGATCGGGTTTGTTGCGACATAGACCGTCTCAGCCGCAAACGGCACATCGAATTGCCACTCGAAGTACCCAGACGACCCGCTCGACAGATCCGGGCGCTCGCTGTGCCGGTGCCACGTCTCAAAATCCGTCGTCCAGAGCGGTCGCCATTCTGACGATGGGGCAGCGGTATTTGAGCGGTTCGAACGGTTGACGCGGAAAATTGGGCGCTTGCCGGACGCGTTGTCGAGTCGGAACAGTGCTTGCCGCCACCCGCTGCCGTTTGTGCCGGTGATCGCCGCCGCGCGGAAATCAATCTCGACTTCCGGCTCGTCGCTATACCCGTAGAACACCTCGGATAGCGCCGCTGAGACGTTGCCGCCGTCGATGTCGGCAACGAGCATCAGCGGCTCGCTCTCGGCCTGCCACTGTGAGCCAAGACGCAAAGTGCTTGCGTCGGCCCACTGCGAATCGAGCCTGAGCAACATTACGCGATATCCTCAATCGTCAGGCGCGTCACTGCCGCTAGACTGTCTTTGTGGTCGGTCGCGTCGAGTTTGTACAGCACGAGCGTCCCATGCTGCCCGATGTCGAGGGTGGTATCAGCGTCAAGGTCAAGTTCAAGGTCACCTTCCGAGTCAGTCGAGGCGGTCGCTGTCGCGAAAACAGGATTGCCGGCAGGCGGATTGCTGTCCCACCAGATCGCAGTCAGGCCGGTCACGCTCGCGGCTGTCGTTGTCACGCGCACGCCCTTGACAGCAGACGAGATAGCGTCGGTGGTTTCCTGCACGGCGGACGACCACGGCCCCGGCCCTTCGGCGTTATACGCTCTGATGCGATAGTTGTACTGCGTGTCCGCAGTCAGGCCCGTATGCTCATATAGCAGTACGTTGCCGACATCGACCGGCGTACCGCTATCGACTTCGACTTCGTAGCCGGTCGCGCCGGTTACAGCCTCCCACGTGACATCAATCTGCGTCTGGCCTTGCGCCACCGCTTGTACGTTCGCCGGGGCATCTTCCGGTGGATCAACCGCTGCAGCCGCAATGACGATATCAAAATCGTTGGTGTCTGCCGTGTCGTCTGCGGTGTCCGTCGCGCGGATCACGAGACCGGTGTATGACCCCTCGACCGGGTCCAAACCGGATATCTCGCCCGTGCTTGTATTGAGCGACAGGCCCGACCCCGTCAGATCGCCAGCGTGAAGGGCATACGAAAACGGTGTCTCGGTGCCGCTGAAGTACGATGCGACCGACTCGCTAAATGGCACGCCCTCGGTGCCGTTGAGCGTCGGGACCGTGCCTGAGAACGCGACTGGCGTGACCGTTGGCGTCTCCCCCGGCAACTGTGCAGAGTCACCGTTGGTTGCAAACGACGCCCACTCGATATCCCACAGGCCGCGAGTGTCGGTTGTCGACCATGCCGCGAAAAAGATGCCGAAAACTCCGCTCGCATGCGCACTGTTTGTTACCGTCGTCCAGCTCTCCGGTCGCGAGTCGCCGACATCCCAGTTCTGCCAGGAAATTTGATCGCCGACGCATTTAATCGCGATGTAATGGATATCGTCGATGGCGAAGGCATCAACGCGGCTGCTCAAGTTTGTTGCAGACCCGCCGGATCGATTTGCAAGTCGTCTCTGCGGGCTTCCGCCAACGGATGCAGAGTGATACAGATTCTCGCTGCCTCTCGCGCCCGACATTCTTGCGGCTGGACCGATCGACGCGCGCGCGTAACGCGCAATCAGCTTTGCGCGGATGATGATCTCGACGGTGTCTTTGTTCGCGTCCGCAGCGTAAGCATCCCAAGCGACAAAAGTGCGGTGATCAGCGTTTGTTTCGGCGGGCTGCACGCGCCAAGCCTTGCCGCTTGGCGCGGTTGCGCTGGCGACTATCTCGTTTGTGACCCACGACGCATCCGCGTAAAGCGTCCAGTCATCAGGAGCAGACTCAACGTCGTACTGCGAAAAATCGTTGTTATAGACCGCCATTACCGCCCACCCCTAAAAACCCGCCCAACCGCCCACGCCGTAGCCCCAATCGCGAGAATCCACGCGCTCGCAACAATCCCGAGCACACTCATGGGCAGTGCCCTTCCCACGTCATCACCAAGCGCCACGTCACCTTCGAACCCGACGAGCGACTGAGCCGGTTTGCGCAGCGCTTGCGGCGGGACGTAGCTCGTCACCTCGCCATCCACCGACCGGTGCAAAGCATGCGCAATGCCCCAATGCGACGAGCGCCGGCACTCGAAGTAGCCTCCATCGAGGTGCCAGCGGTCCAGAGCGTAGGCCAGGCAGTTGCGCGGGATCATGGTGGTCAGGTTGGCGCGGTGATCTCGATCTTCCAGCTCGGGAAGTTCACCGTGTTGCCCGCACCAGCAGTCAGCACCAGCGAGTCGCAAGTCGTCACGTATCCCAGAATCGCACTGTTGTCATGCAGCACGACGTGGTTGGCCGTGCCCGACGAGTCGATGGTCACACCGTTCTTGGCAGCGATAGTGACCTTGCGGCCAGAGACATCGCCTGCAGCCTTGGTGAAATCGCCCGAAGCCACAGTGGCCGTTGCGAGGGCAACGGCTGCGATGCCGGCGTAGTTAGCTGGCTCGGCCGAGCACGCGGTCTGGCGAATCATGTTGTTGCCAAGGACGTCAAACGCCCCGTCGTAGAATGCGTCAGCAGCTTTCTTGCCCATTTTTCAATACTCCGAAGTGTGGCCAAGCTGGCCGTCGTGGATATTCAGGGTCTGTTCCCCAACAAACGGCTGGCCGGTCTCGACGCCCTCGGCGGCGACCCAGCCATAGCCAGCAAACTGCTTGATCTTGTCGTCTGCCATCTCGCGCAGCTCACCCTTGGAGTAGCTGTCGTAGCCGTCTTTGAAGTCGATCAGGATTCGGGCTTTCATTACGGTGATCCCCTTACGGTGTCACGATGAATTCGGAGTCCGCGCGACACATGGCGCGCTTCTCCCCGGATGGATTGCGGAGCTTCAGTTCAAAGACTCCGCTGTTGAATGCGAACTCGCTTCCAGGTTCGAACCAGAGCGAGTCATTGCCCGGGTCAAACACGAGCGAGTTGTTGTCGGTTGAGTACGTGGCCAGTTCGTTGCCGCCGACCCGATCACGAACGATCATCAGCGCCTCAGACCAAGGGCTGTAGTCAAACGGTTTGTAGAAGACGAGATGACCGCCACCGCTGTAGGACGCGAGAACGGATCCATCCAGCCTGTTGAACGCCACCGTTTCGGCGTCGATTCGCTTCGCGCGCCGAAAGTCCCTGTTCTTGAGCGGCAAGGCTGCATTGACTTCCCGCGGCCTGCGCACGCCAGTAATCACAGCCGGCCACTCGTCAGGGCATCCGTGGGCGACTTGCGTCACAACCTCGAGAGGTGCGGTCTGGCTCAAGCTCGCAATCGGAATCCAGACGAGTTCATCCGTCTCCCATCGCAGCGGGATGCGGTTCGTCGTGCGCCGGTTCACGCAGACCTTGAGTTTCGGAAGATTGCATGCGCTCATGGCCAGATCGCCGCGTTGTGATGCGACTCGTCCATTCGCGTGTCGCTTCGAAGGTCTGCATCCGGCCTCGCGCCGAAGTACCGGGTGAATTCCGCCTCGGCCTGGGCGGCGCGTTCAGGGTCGAACACTTCCTTGTCGGGCACGCTGTAGCCGCGGAAAAGCGCCCACTGGACCAGATGACGGTGGTGTGCGTCGGCAATCTCGGGCGTGTCGCTGTCGTTCTCCATATCGGCCAGCGGTGTTCTGTAGCCCTCGATGAAGAGCGTGCCGTCGATCGACGGAGCGGGAACCATGCGCAGCTTGAGTCCGTCCTGAATGAGATAGGACGGGTTGCCGTCGTCGGCGTCGCGCCAGTCCCGGACATGCCGATCAAGCCACTCGCGCGTCACCAGGTGAAGCTTCGTCCGTTCCGTCGCACCAGCGGCCCTGAACGCTTGATACGAGACCTCGAACACAGACGGATGCAGGTCGTAGTCACCCACGCCCGCAGAAGCCGCTATCTCGCAGATCGCCGGGTTCGATGATTCACGGATCAGCCGGCGACGGATGGCGGCTTCAGCCTGAGCCTCGTTCAGCCAGGCTGTGACATCTTCATCCGGAAACAGGTAGTCCGGACCGATCTTGTCGTCAGCCCGGACCCTGAAGTCCGCAATCAGCGCCTCCAGGTTCATGAAAGCGCAAACCCCGTGATCACGCCATCTTCGACGGTGAATGTCACCGTATCGGTGTAGGAACCCGTTGGCTCAACACCTTCAAGGTCCATGCCGTCAGTCACGACCGCGCCACCTATGCTCACCATCGACTGGAGAAACAGTCGGTTGCTGTGGTCGATGATCGGGGCGCCGTGCGGCTGCTTGTCGGGCAGCCTGGCATCCACGCGGTCAGCCAAATCGGAAATCGACAGGCTTCGAACAATTTCGTATGACAGCGCCTTCATGACAGATTCTCCAGATTATCGAACGCCGAACTGCTCGATGAGCGTCGTGACTTCGCTGCGAAGGTTCGCTAGGCTGCGACGTTTGTCGAGCTCGACCTCGTACTTGCGCGCATAGGCCTCGAGCGTGTCCTTGTCCATGCTCTCGACCATCAGCAACATGCCCTCGGTTTCGTTGCGCTCCTGCTGCTCGCGATTGCTGGCCTCGACGACGGCAATCGACACGTCGTCGCTGCCATCTTCTGGCATGAACTTCTCCGCGACGCTGAACTCGGCAAAGCGCAGCAAAAGCTTCGCGGTGTGCGCCGGAACGCGCTTCGTGTCACCCGGTTCCCAGACAGCACGCAGCGGGGTCTTGTCCGGGTACGTCTTTCTTCCTGAGTACGTCAGTGCAACCAGTTCCATGGCTGTATTCCCTGTGTGCGCCGACCGAGCAGATCACCCGGCCGGCGCGTGGTGATGACTACCGTTACTCGATGCCTTCGGCAATGCCCAGAACAACCGCCTCGATATCCGAGGCTTTCACGTTGTTCGCGCCACCAGTGGTCAGGGTCAGCCACGCATCCTTCGGAAGCACAACGCTGGTGTTGGTCGTGGCATTACGCAGACGTGCCGCCGAGGCCATGTTGAGCGCTGAGCCGAAGAAGGTTGCCGACTGCGGAACTGCCGCGACATCGACCCCATCCACGTAAGCGAAGCCGAGATTGCCGGTCACGGATGCAGTCATGCCGGTTTTGACGACAACGAAGCTGTCGACCAACCGGAAGCCGGCCGGCAGCAGGCCGATGCGCACGGTGTCGCCGCTATCGACGGGCGCAACACTGTCGCCCCCGATGACGGCGCCCGCGGCATTGGTTGCCAGGTGATACCGCAGTGCGGTGAGATTGCCCCACGGCGTGGAGCCTAGGCGGACGCGGGCGTCCTTTTCAGCTTTGGTGATAGTTGTCATGCTCGATTCTCCTTGCTGGCAACCGCCTGCCTTGGCGGCTGCCGGTTACGATTACTGGCGCGCGCCGATGATGCGAACGGCCGTGTCGATCGCGACAACGCCGTGGTCGGTCACGTGCTTCTGGCCGTTGCCCTGATCGACCAGCCAGCGCACCTTGCTGATCCCCTGGATGGCGCCGATGAGCAGCTCCATCTTGTCGCCGTGGTCGAAATCCTTCTCCTTCCAGAAGAAGGGCATGCCACCGTGACCGCTCGCCGCGAACGCCTGCGCAATCGCCTGACCGCCAAGCAGAATCGCGCGATCGACTGCGTGGGTGGTGCTGAACGAGGCCGGAACCGTGCAGGTGAGCTCGGTTTCGCTGGTGTAGTCCTGCGCGTAGCGAATGGTGTCGCCTGCGTAGAACCGGATCGGCTTGGGCATCTTGCAGATCAGGATGCCGTTCCACAGGCCGACCTCACCCAAGAACAGCGGGTGATTCTTGGCCTTGCTGGCACGAGCCATCGCGTTGGCCTGGAACTGACGGAAGTTCGGGTCAGCGGCAAACGAGTGGTACTGAGCCGGCGAAACCAGCAGGCAGCGCAGCGGCGAATCCTCGGCAACCACGTCACCGGGAATCTTCACCGCCGGAGGCGGCAGGGCGATGGACTCCATGACCGTGCGAATCGCATCGACCACGTCCATGTCCAACACATCGGTCGTGGCCAGGTCGATTTCACCGATATTCACGGCAAACGGGATGATGCCGTTGGTGCCATCTGCGATGTAGTGACGGTTCTTGGTCGGGGCCTTCACAGGATTCACCGCCATCGCGGCAAACTTCGGGTGACTTGCCAACGGAATGCGCCACTCGATGTTGTCCTGGAATCCACGAGCACCAGCCATATGAACCAGGATCGACTGATCCATGTAGCTGTCCATGAGCGACTGCGCCACCGGACGGCCCACACGGCGGAAATCCACTGGCGAGCGAATACCCGTCATCGTGTCGCCCAGATCGACCGGGAAGCGCGCCTGATTGACCCGGACCCGGGAGGTGTCGTAGCTGAGCCCGGTGCCCTTGCCCTCGGCCATCTCGCTACCCATGATCGGGTACGCGCCAACCGGTTGCAGGAACTGGAACTCGACCTCGTCACCCTTGCCGCGCGACAGATCAACGGTCTTGACGATCGGCATATCGGTCGAGGTTTGCTTGCGCACCACTTCACCGGCACCGGCTTCGCCTTTGGGCATCGGCCCGGACATGCGCCCGAGCGTTGAATTGCGCTGCATCGCCTGGGCAAAGAGCCCAGCGGCTAGCACCTTCTGTTTGTCCGCGGCACTTGCCGGAACGTTTGTCTTGCTGGTCATGATGAATGACTCCTATGCTTGAAAGATTCGTGTCAGATTCGGTCAAGCAGCGCGTCGATCTGCTCCGGGTTCATCGACGCCATGCGGTCAAGCAAGGCATTCGAATTGCCGGCAGCGGCCAACGTCTGCTGCATTTCATCCACCGGCGCCGATCCGGGCACCTCGGAAAGCGAGTTCGGGACTCGAGCCTTGGGCGCCTCCGGCGCTGCGGCGGGGGTAGTGGGTTGCTGTTGTTGCGGAGCAGGCTTGCCGCTGGACTCACGGAATGCGTTGAGCACTTCGATGATTTCCTGCGCGGAGCCTTGGCTCATGGCGTGCTCTACACCAGCTTTGGCGAATGCCGGCAGACTGTCGTGCCACGCGGAAAACTCTGCGGACTCGACGGCATCGTAGGCATCCGGATGCACTTGAAGCACGGCGGCTTCGTGCGCTTCCTGCGCCGTCATTTCGGCTCGGGCATACTGCTCAGCGGCGATCTTCTCGACCTTGGCGAGACGAGAATCCATCTCGGCGCGCATCTGGGTTTGAGCTTGTTCGATCGCACGACGATTCAGCTCGGCCACGCCGCGCGCAATCGCCTCTTCGGAGAAGTCGCCGAACACCGACATATCGACGCCCTGCGTCATCGCATCGGTTGCGGCAGCCAGGTTCTCGTCGGCCTGAGTCTGAGCGCGACCGGCATCCGCCCGGTTCTGCGCGTCAGCCTGAGCGGCGGCGAGGTTCTGTTGTTGCAGCGTGGTCAGCCCAGCGACTTGAGACTCAAGCGTTGCGACCTTCTCGCGAAGCGCATCACGCTCGGCCCGGGCATCAACCAGCTTTTGATATGGGATGGTGTAGGCACCGGACTTGCTCTGGATCGGGGCACCTTCGACTTCCTTGTCGGTGGTGTCGGCATCCTGCTTCTGGGTCGCTTGTTCGCCAGTTTCGCCCGCCTTGTCGTCGTCGCCCTGCGACTCAACAACGGCTTCGGCTTCCTGCTCGAGCGCTTCGCTTCCAGTGTCCTCGGTGTAGGCTTCGTCCTCGCTGATCGTGCCATCCAGCACGCCGGCCAGAATCTGTGCGTCGGTCATCGTTCCCATCTGTTCGCTTCTCCAAGCTCTGCAACAATGCAGGGCGAGTGTCAGCGACCATCAAGGGATGGATAAAGCCTTACAGGGGGGTAGGTGGTTTTGGTGGGCGAGAAAAAGCCCGCTCGGGGCGGGCTTCGTGGGGTGCGTCCTGCTGCCTATTGGATAATCTCCCAGTCATCGGCCAGCACATCGGTCTGTGAGGCGAGCCACGGCACAACCTTGCCGTCAGCAGTCTTCATGTCGATGTGCGGGCAGTAGTTGATCTCGGTGCCCTCCGGGTAGATACCCAGAAGCGGAGGGCGATTGACCTTGAAGGTTGAGCCGGGCACCAGGAAGAGGAACATGCCCTTGCCGTTCCATCCGGCACGAGCGACCTTCTTGCCGGCCTTGAGCAGAACGAGGGCGTTGCCAAAGTTCATGCCGACGGTTGAGCGATAGGCGCGCTCGAACACGTCTTTGGGCGACCAACTGACATAGCCGGCGTACTCGGCGGTATTGGCCTGACCCCCATCGAGGTACTCGACCAGGTAGCCTGCATCACTGCCGTCTTCATTTTCCGGAAGTACCCACCCACGAAAGTCGTTGTAAGCCTGCCGAGTCATCGGCAGGGCATTGATCAGCTTGGTTCCGATGTACTGCTGCATGGCTATTCTCCTGTTCACAGGTTGTCATCAACCGTCGCCGTCTCAATCCCACTTTGCCCAGTCCCGGGCGACTGCGGAATCGGCGGGAACGTCGGGCTTGTATTCTGCCTCACGTCTGGCGCTGCCTCGGACTGCGCGGCCACGTCGGGCGGTATCTCGCCAGGCACCGGGAAGTTTGGATCGTGGCCGGCAGGGTCCGGGCGCTGATAGCCGGCGCCCTGCATGATCGAGTCCGCAATCGGGGCGATCATCGGCATCTGCGCCACCTGGGCGCCAGCCTGCATTGCAGAAAACGCAGCCTGGACGCCCACCTGAACCGCCTCGGCCATCATTTTCTTGACCTTGGCGTCGCTCTCCGTTTCCTTCAGCATGAGCTCGCGTTCCTTGAGCTCGTACATCAGTTCCTGCTTGATCTGCTCGCGAAGCTTCTCCGGATCTTGGTGCTGCTGCGCTTCTCTCAGCGCCGAAACCACCTGCTCTTTCCGCGGCAGATCCATCAAGTCGACCATGAACGGCATGACCACAAGCTGCATCTCAGCCGGGAGCGCCTTAACCGACTCCGACAGCGCATTGAGCTGCTGCGCCCGGAACGAGCTCGTCGTCGGTACATCCTCAAGCGCAACACGCAGCCGAGTCTTCTGTACGTCGTTCGACAGGTACTGATAGCCGGTTGCCGGATCCACTTCCGGATGATTCAGCACCACCTCGCGCGGCGGGTTGAGTACGTCACCCTCGATCACGACAACGGTTTCCTCGCGGCCGAGATCCTCGATGATGAGCGCCACCAGCAATTCGCCGACGAATCGCCGGGCCTCGGCAAAGTTGTCCATCAGATCCGCGATTGAGACCTGCGACTGCTCGAGCTGCGTCTGTTCCTGCAAGCCTGACCGAGCCGTGCCTTGCGCACCCTGGAACGCCGCCGTGATGCCGCTGACGCGCTCCATCGCGCGCCGACTATCTTCCATCAACTTGAACTGCTGGTCGTTGAGCTGGAAGTCACGCTTTACTTCGAAGCGCGCGCCCTGCCTTGCCATCGCCTCGGGGTCCAGCACAATGTCTGCATCAACCCGGGCGGACATGCGCCGGAACACTTCATCCGGCATGGCAACAGCACCTTTCGTCCGCTCAGTGCGCACCGCAGACATACCCCAGCGCAACTTACTGATTGAGGCGTTCAGATTGTCCTGCGGAAACAGCATGTCGCGCACGAGGCCATATGGAACGCCGGTCATGTCCTCGCGGTAGCCCCAGACAGGCACGTAGGGGAAATGATCGTGAGGATACGGCGTCGGGCCATCGTGCAATAGATGCGGACCCATCCAGTAGGCGCGGCGCATCCGGGCGACGGTTTCCTGTTGGAGTACGCCGCGGCCGGCGTGCAGGACGGCATTGTGCAACTCGTTGTTGCGGTCATACTCGACCGATCGGCCGTTGTGTGCGCGCAGAATCGTGACGTTGTCCCAGCGCCGATACCAGAGCTCGGTGAGACACACTTCCTGATTCTCGTCGTTGTACCAGCTATCTTCCTGCACGGTCCAAGCGCGCTCGGCTTCCAGCGCCTGAGCGAGTCCGGTTGACTGGCCACCTTCAAGCATCTCGCCGGCCGCATCAGCCAGCCAGTTGTCCATGTTCCGCAACACGATGTCTTTGTGCTCCGGGAACATCCGGGCCGCGCGATACCGATTTACCCAGCGGCGGCGGAACAGCCACTGTGCATCCTCGAGATCCTGTTCCCGTGCCGACATATCCCACCAGATTTCATTCCGATGGACCGCTCGGCACCGGTACGGGAACTTCAACGAGCTCGCTGGGCGTGCGACTTCGACCCAGCCCAGACCAACGGTTGCCGCCGCCCGGAATGCGTCGGAGAGCGCCTTGTCGGCGTGCGAGTGCCGTTCAGCCTGATTCAGCCGGTAGTTCAACGCGTCGGCCACATCTTGACCGCCAGGGTCGCCATCGGGCGTTACGCGCCAGTCGGTGCGAGTCTTGGCCTCGTAGCCGCAGACGGTCGAGATTGCCGGCCCGATGATGTTCTCTTTGGCCGGGGGAATCCCAAGCGCCTTTTGACGCTGCATGAGCTCGCTGTCGAGCTGGTTGCCGTCTGCGTAGTCCGCCTCGCGGTCGGCATTCAGCCGCCATGGCGGCTGATTGATCGCCTCGCGGACGATTCGAGCAAACTCGTCGATCGTGATCGGCTGGTCGCCATCCGGAAGGTCGGTGTCGTGGGTCAGATTTGCGAGCATGTCCGCTCCAGTGTGTCTCAGGTACGCCAGTCGGGGGGCGGTGGTTCGTCGTAGCGGTCTTCTGTCACGCTCGGCATCACCGGCACAGCCTGGCCGACGTACCGGAACATGTCGCTGCCGTGACTGAATTCATCGTGAAGCGGCGCCATCGGCTCATTGGTCTGCGTGTGAAGCGCGCGGCGATAGCGTTTCAGGCACTCGAGAAGCCGGCCGGTGCGGTCTTGGTCGAAGTAGCAGCGCGGAAATAGCATCCTCGCGGCCTTGATGCCTTCTTCGACGCTGGTCTGAGGTAGCACGATCGGCTTACGGCCCATCTCGCGAAGCAGATCCTCGGTGCTCTTGCCAGTCTGGAAGTTGCGCGTTCGCCCGTCATGCGGCAGGTAGTCGTGGCCCCATCGATACGGGCGCTTCTCGATCTGCGCGACGTACCAGTCCAGCGTGCGGTGACTGTCCTCGATGTAGTCGATGATCCGCACATCAACGGTGCCACGCTGAACGAAACCGATGGTCATGGCGTCGTTCCAACCCAGATCCCAGACCGTATGCGCGGGCAGGGTCGGGTCATACGGTACGCGCGTGACACGCTTTTCTTCGTACAGCGACTGGATCTCGTGGCGGTAGATCGCACCCTCGGCAACCGTGCGCGGCTTGCCTTCCCATATGTGGCCGTAATCCTCGGCGCTCTGGCTGCGCTTGGCCTTCTGGCGCTCCTGCTCGAGAACGTCTGGAAACCACGGGTTATCCCACCAATTCACCTGGCAAACCCACGTATCAGGCGAAGGCGTTTCGATGAACCGCCGATACGTCTCGTCGGTGTCCATGTCCGGGTTCAGAGTCATCCAGATTTCGGAGCCCTCTTTCCGGATCGTCGGAATCAGCACGTCCCACGAGCGCTTGCTGACGCTGTGCGCTTCCTCGATCCAGACGACGTCGACGCCCTCGAACGACTTGATCGAATCGACCGTGTGCGCCTGGAGTCCGGTGAAAACGAACAGGCTGCCATTCGCTCCGCGGATCTCGGTGTCCAGTACCTCGAAAAACACCGACAGACCAAGCCGCTCAATCGTGTCTTTCAACAGGCGATGCACAGAGTCGCGCATCGACTTCTGCACTTCCCGGGCGCACAGCACGCGCATCGGCCGGTCTGCGGCCATGACCAGCAACGTCGCCGCCACGGCCCAAGACTTGCCGCCACCGCGACCGCCGTGCAACACCTTGTAGCGCATCGGCCGGAACAAGCCCTCGAGCTTCTCCGTCAGTTGCAGCTTCGCAATGGGCGCATCGGCCAGCATCACGATGGCTCACCGTCTTCGCCAGGCTTGGCAGGAGGCTTGACGAACTCGACCGCGATGCGGGCTTGGATTGGTCCGCCATCAGGGCCGGAATGAACCTGCTCGACCTTATCGCGCCACTTCGCAGGCTGGCGATTGCGCAACCACAGCGACGCAGCAGGCGTATCGGGCGGGTAATGCTCGACGTATTCCTCGCGAACAACCTGGTTCGCGATGATCATGATCTTGACTGCGTTATGGGTGTATCCGAGCGCTCGCTGATAGAGCCGATCCGCGACTTCAGCGTCGGCAACGACCTTTCCTCGTGTGATGGACTCAAGAAAAGACGGGTGAGCCTTCTTCCACGCATTCAGCGTCTGCTCACTCACACCGAACACGGAGGCCAGTTCTGCGTCTGTCGCGCCTAGCAAACAGATCTTGCGTGCCTGCTCGTCGTACTCCTGCCGATACCGCGTCGGCCTTCCTGGGCGCCCACGAGCAACACCGGGCTTCCGCTTACCGGTGCCCGGCTTCTTTGCTGCCTTGCGAGGTTTGGTATCTGGCTCTGCCATGCCTCGCATGAGAAACGAGGCAGGCGCTAGGGCAAAGCCTTACAGGGGTGATGGGGGGATCAAGCTTCGCGCCAGGTTCAATATCACCTCTTCCGGCACTTCGATAAACTCAGGCGTCAGCGGTGGTACGCCTGGATCATCGGCGCAGTGATCCACACGCTTGCCATTCACCGTGTCAGCGCGAATCGGGTTATGGATTGTCCCAATCTCGAATACCTCGACCTTCTGCTCGATCCGTGGCAACACCAACTCGCGAACAATGCGAATCAGCAGGGTATGGCTGTCATCGAGATAGATTCCGGCATCCCACAGCATTTCATCAAGCATGTCGCCGTCGCCGAAACCCCACTTGCTGAGCAGCCCGCTTGTGTAGAATCGCATTTCAGGCTTCACGCTCTGTCTGCGCCAACACAGATCTTTCCAGCATACGCACCTTCGCCGCCAACTCCGACGCGAGCGCCTGGGTCTGGTCGCCGAGCTGGATGGCCGCGTACTGCTGCCCTGATCCGGCCATGAGCTCACCGATCATTCGTGACTCGCGCGGCGTCAGGTGGATGACGGTATCGCCGATCTCGAGCACGGTCCCTCCATCTGGAAGCAGCGTTCTCGAGATAAGCCGCGCCGGGTGATGATGCTCGACCGGGACATACACGCCCCTCTGTACGCGCCTGATTCTGCCGTTATCGGTCAGGTACGAGAGCCTGTCATCGATCGTCGAGAGCTTGAGTCCCGTCACTTCCGAGAGCGTATCGCGCGTGACGATCTGCTCCTGGTTGTGGAGATCCTTGACGGCCTCGAAGACCGCCTCGGCTGTTGAACGCTGCTCGATCACACCGCTTTCTTCTGTCGCCACTGCTGAACCTCCTTGGCTGCGGGTTTGCCCATCGTTTCTGCAATCTCTCTCAGCGCCAGCGACTCGGCGGCGTAACGCTTGAGTCCGGCTTCGTATTCGATGATCGCGGCTCGCTCTTCGAAGTCCTCGATCGCTTCATCGACTTGATCGTCACTCATTCCGCCTCCCGCAAAATCGCCTGAGTCATCTCCAACAATTCCGTCTCGCTGATGCCGTGATACCGCTCCCAGGCTTTACGTCCCATCGTGTGCAGCGCCTCCGGGCCCAGGCGATGATGATTCGGGCAAAGAGGGATCGTGTCTGTGTGGGCTGCGCGCCTTCCGGCCCCCGTCCCGGTGCGAGCGTGGTGCACTTCCGCGGGGCTGCCATGAATGCCGTTGCGACGACAGAGCATGCAGCCAAGCTCGGCGACCCTGCCCATGTGGCGGCGGTCTGCTGCGCTAGCCATCGAACTCGACTCCGAGCTCTGTTGCCGCATAGGCCTGAATCCGCGTCAGGTACTCGCTGAACTCACCAACCGTCATCTGCGTCGTGCTCTTGCGCCGCGTCACGATCTCCCCATCAGGCAGCACGATCTCATCGCACACACCGAACTTCCGAGCCAGGTACTCGTGCCACACATCCTTGTCGAACTGGCGTCCGTCGATCCATGCCTGTTCCGCAATCGTCGTCAGCACCGGTCCCCAGTAGAAGCGGTTCTGCTCTGCGTTTCGTTTGCGCTCCTCTGCCGTGACGATCACCCGCAGCGGCTTTCCGCGCTCGATGCATGCTCGCGCGTTGCCGGCGACGAAAGCGGTCAGCGCTTTCCAGGCCTCGGGGGCTCGTAGGGTGAATTCGCGGTACAGGGTTGTCATGCAGCGGCCTCCTGCTCGCGGCTCTCGCGCAGCGCGCGCTCGGCGCTCTGCACCCGCTGGTAGGCGTCCCACATCCGCAGGTTCGCCAGCCGGGCGATGTTCATGACCTGCTCCGGCGTCAGGCGCGTGGCGTCTCGGCAGGGTTTGGCGCGGCGCTCGACGCTCACCGTGTAGTCGGCGTCGTTCGCAAACCGCGGCGCACGCGTTCTCTCTCGGAACAGGATCACACCGCTGGCCGGGCTCGGCAGGCACTCGACGAGATCCGGCGTCCAGATTTCGGCCGGCATAGCGTAGTAGTGCTTCCAGACGCGTGGTGGGTGCAGGCGCGCGATGCTGTCGGGACGAACCCAGCGACCGTCCTGCCACGATGAAGGCGGGCGCAGCCACCACTTGTCCTTGCGGGCGTCGGCCCGCAGGTCGGCGCGGCTGATCTTGACCTCGACGTCGATGATGCGGAGATCCGTCGTCACGCCCAGAACGTCGCACTCGTGACCCGTCCAGTTGCAGCGATCGACCAGCACCACGCAGCGACTGGCCAGCGTCTGCCGCGCGACGGCGGCGGCGATCATGCCCTCGCTCCACTTCACGGCGCGATCTCCATGATCTCGATCACGACCCCCGGCGAATCCAGCGCGTCGACGTCCTCGCCCGGGTAGCACTTCCACAGCTTCGAGTAGCCGATCACCCTGGCGTCGTCAGCCCAGATGCCGGCATCGGTCAGCGCGTCCTCGGTCGATCTGGCGAGCTTCGACAGGTCAGGCGTGCGCATTGGGTACGTGCGTCGCGTCTTCGGGGCGCTCTGAGGCTTTGGCAGCGTGAAGACCATCCGCACGACGACCGGCGCGTCGATCGGCGCATGACCGGTGCGCGTCCGGTAGTCCTCTGCTGCCGCCTTCACATCCATTCGCCACGGCCGCACCTTCTTCGACGACTCCGTGAGGATCGCGCGGCCGGCGTTCGTCATGCCCTTGAACGCTTTCGAGCCCTGTGGAGCTGGCGTTCCGCGCACCTCGATTCGAATCACCGCCAATCCCCCCTCTCCCCGCGGTTGCACTTCGCCCACTGCTCGTTGGCTAGCACGCGCCACTGCGAATAGCTCCGGCTGCGCTGTAGCGCCTCGAGCGCCCTGCGGTTGCCCTGCACCCGGTACCGGAGCATTTGCCGAATCATGCAGCGCAGTTTGTGTTCCTCGGTCCATGTGTCGCCTCGCTCGATGTCAGGCAGTAATTTCGTTTTCATCTGGTTGATGCAGGGCAGCCATCGCCCGCTCCCCTTTGATCGTCCCGCGCTTGACGTGCTCGCGCAGAATCGCGAGAAACCTGGAGTCGCCGCGCTCTGCGAGTTCGATGATTCCGGTCTCCCAGGGTCCGCGGATATGCGGAGGGCTGCCCGTTGCCCACTTCGTGGAGCCCGCGTCGATTCCGTTCAGCTTCGCAGTCATGCCGCACCCTTGCTCGCCAAACGCAGGCGCTCAACGCTTGGCAGTATCTCGCCGGCCGTCCCGAAGCCGATCAACTGACGATCAGTGCCGCCAGCCATCACCGCTTGCGCTTGCGTCGCGTCACCGATCAGTCGCGGTGCTGCGATCTTGAACCCTCGCCGCGCGTTCTCCGCATCCGAGATACCGACCATCACCGGGGGATACTCCGGACGATCGTTTCGCATGGCGTAGCCTCGGTACCGGTTCTCGAACTCTCGAGACACGAACGGCCACTCGTCCTCAGTTTTCGTGCCGAGACCCACCCAGCCGCCCATGTCGTGCAGCACGCGGTGAATCAGCGCGTCGTCAAACGCGACGCTGGCGTAGGTGCCGACACCGCGCACCGCACGATCAACCTTGGCCCATGCCCGCAATGCGCTGTCCTGCGTCGTGCCACCCAACATCCGCCTGATGTCGGCGATCTTCGGCATGAATTGGCCGCTGTCCGGGTTCTGGACGTGAGCGTTCAACGCGTGTCGCACGGCAGCCAGATCAAGGTCGCGCAGCCCCTGCCAGTAGATCGCGATCACGCCCGGAGTCAGCTTCTTGCCGTGGTACTCGGAAACCGCTTCGAGCATGTTCGAAAAGTCGTCGTATTCGTCCTGGTGCATGGCGTCAGGCTCCGTTTCCGAAAATCAATCGTTTGGCCTCTTCCGAGGCTCGCCGGTTGTGCTCAGCAATGTCCGGTGAGGCGCGAGCATTGCCTTGCGCAGTCCGCGCTAGCCACGACGCCTTGAACCCCTGCCAGGAATTCGTAGCGGACACCCTCACGGCCTCAGCCGGCGTGATGCCTGCCTTTGCGGCCTCGCTCTTGACCTCGTCCCAAGCCGTTGGCGTCAGCGGTGCACGCTTGGCACGGCGGACCTTCAGCCAGTCCTTGGCGTGCTGACGCTCAACGCCATCTGCAACGAGTTCGCGCAGCCCAATGGCTTCAGGCGGCTCACCAGGAGGAACAGGGGCGTCTTCAGTTGGCGGAGCGTCAGCGACGCCTGGGGGCGGGCGTTCGCCCGGCGCCCTATGTTCTTGCTCCTGTTCCTGCTCCTGTTCCTGTTCCTGTTCCTGTTCCTGTTCTTGGCTTCGAAGGGGCTTCGAAGGGGCTTCACTAAAGCCGCATTTTTGATGCTCTTGTGAGCGCATCGTTGTCATATGAAACGGGCTTGAGTATTTCTCGAAAAAGCCCGCCAGATAAGGGTTTTCTGGCAATGCGTCGTACTCGTTCTGAACACCCTTGACGCGCAAGTCGTTCGCTTTGAGTTCGTCCGCAATCTGGAATCGCGCCATTTCGAACACCCATACGACTTCAGAGGCTTCGTCATAGGCACAAAACCCGGCTTCGACGCACCTTAGAAGCCCCTTCGAAGCCCCTTCCATGCCCAATCCAGTCTCGTGCGCAATGAACATTGCGGGGCAGTAATAGAGTCCGAGCATGTTTGAGTGCGGACTGGTCAGCAGATACATTGCAACTACCTGCGCTTCCATGCCGGCCGAGCGAAGCCGCTTGCCTGTCGTGCCAATCCAGAACTTCGGGCCGACCTTGGAGTAATCACGCACGATTCAGATCCTCTCCGCAACCAGCGCCACCACCGACACGCTCGCGCCGGGGAATGCGTTATCGAAAGGCCCGAGCCAGGTGCATGCCCATTCAGGCAGCAGGTCGGCGTTCCTTGCGCTGGCCGGCAAAATCGCCACCAGCCGCCCGCTCTTGTTCAGCAGCGACGCCGCGTGCTCGACATGCGCCTGCCAGCGGCCTTGATCGAACGGGGGGTTCATCACGATCACATCGGGCTTCGCATGCGCCCGGGTGATCGCCAGGAAGTCGGAGCACTCCACGCGGAAACCCTTGGCCTCGAGCACCTTGCAATGAAGCGGGCTGATCTCGACGCATGCCGTTCTGCCGACGGGCAGCAGATCCGCAATCGCACCGGTGCCCGCGCTCGGCTCCAGGCACACGTCGTGCGGCCCGATCTCGGCCCACTCGACCGCCTGCTCTGCCAGCCAGCGAGGCGTCGGGTAGAACTGGTGACTCTTGCGGTCAGGCACGCAGCCGCTGGCGCATATTTCTCTGATGGCGTCGGCTGCGTTGTAGTCGAACTGCCAGTGCCCCTCTTTTGTCAGTACACCGCCGAGCGCGACGAGTATCTGCTCAGCTTCGTTTCTCGCGTGCGCAGATCCACCGCCGCACCGAAACCGCAGCGCATTCTCAACCTGCTCCCTTGTGGTGCCGCCGTTTGGCTGGCGAACAGGGCGAGACACTGGCTCCAGTTTTTCCAGCTCTTGAATCACCACGAACGGCAGCGGGCGCTGCATCAACACAACATCACGCGGCTTCTTCTTCGGTCGTTGCCGAAACTCTGACGGGATCGCAGCCGGATAGAGCTGAGCTAGTACGCAGTTCAGGCGCCAAGCCATATCGGGGTGCACTTCGATGTGCGCATTACCGTTCTCGTAGCAGCGCAATCGCAGCGCGCCGCCATCCAGCGTCACCCACTCGCCGCGACGGTTGCGTCGCGCCCATCGAGCCACGTAACCCGTTGCGTTCCATTCCGGCTCATCGCGACCCATGAACTTTGCGATCACGCAGCGTAGATCGTTGATGTAGCCGACGCGCTCGGTCGAATAATACGTATTGGTTATGCCGGTCAGGATCATCCGCTTGCCGAAGCCCTGCGGCCGGTTCGTGACGTGCTCACCGGACAGCGCCCGGAAGATGCCGTCGACACGCTCGGCGAAGAACTTCTGGCGGGACATGAGCAAGTCCTGCAGCGTCGCACGCACCGTCTCTTCTTCGAACGGCGGTGTCTTGTGTTCGCGGATCGACTCATTCCACTCCGAGCGCCTGGCCTGCGGCATGCTGTCGAGCACGTCGGTCAGGTTGATCGCCTGCGACCAGTACGATGCGTCCAGTGCGGCGATCGCCGGCTTGAGCTCAAAAAGTCGATCGACGCTCAAGCAGCCAACATGCCGGTCGCTGGCCTTGGCCGCGTCCAGAAAATACGCCATCGCGCCGGCCGTCTCGCCTTCGATCATCGCGGACACCTGTTCGATCCGCATCCGCATGGAGCGATACCGGCCCATCAGTCCGTCGACCAGGTCGAACGGCGCCGGCGCGAAGAACTTCTCGGCAGTGAGTAGCTCGAGGTCCGGGGCGCCCATCACATACCCCCCAGACACTGCGCGCACACCCAACGCCCGTGCACCTTCCTTCGCCCAGCCGTCTTTCTGGCCTGTGCGCACTTCGAGCACGGAAACGACGGCACCATGACGCCACTCATCGGCTTTTGCCGCTCGGTCTGCTGGCGGTAAGAGACCAGGTTATTGCCTTCAAACGTCATCGACCGAGCCACCTAGCCGATTGCCAATAAGCGCAACAACAGCAACGAGGCCGCCCGCGTAGGCAACACCCGCAACCAGAAAGAGGATCAGATCAAGCGTCGTCATGGCGCCTATCTCCTTGTTCGTAATGCCTTCGATTGCGGTCCGTCGTGCAGACTGTCAGTGTCGGAATCCACGTCACGGGCCAAGAGGTAGCGCATGTACTCACCGAGAGACAAACCCATGAGCCGCGCCCTGCGTCCGCCGAGAATGCGAAGCTCGTGCGGTATTCGCATGGAGAAGATTTCGGTCATGGGTTCTTCGGTGGAGTCGATGGCGTGGCGGGACGTGAACACAGCTTCGTCCTGCAACGCGTCGTCTTGCACTGACTCCTGCTCTTTCAGGCCCATGAGCACCACTCCAAACGTTCAAAAGTCGGCTTCCCCAATGCGGATAGAATGGAAGTTCTCACGCAACCATCTCCCACAAAGGAGAAGCCATGGAACTGGAAAAACGTGTCGCAACACTGGAGACACGCATCGAATGCCTGAACACGTTGGTCGTCGCTCTCATCGGCATTCAGAAGGGACTGCATCCGGATCTTCTGGAGGGCGCCGTTTCCCATACCGCGACCCTTCACGACGCGAATGCCCTGTACTCGGCCAATCTGTCAGACGATCAGATTCAACGGGTAGAGGCCATGCTGAAGCTCTACCTTCAGCGATAGCGATACCGTCCTGCATTGCGGCGTATGCCGCTTCCACGCCTTTCCTGACCTTCATGCGGGGGCTGTCATCGTCGCTGTGCTGGCTCATCTCACGCCACCCCCTGGTCGCAACGGGCACCAAAAATGAAAAGGGAATTGCTCATGAACCCCCGCAACCCGGAAGACACGGCAACCGTCAAAGACATCACAGACGCGCTCATTCCGCTTTTCCTTGCCCTGCACGAGCGCGGGGTGATACCGCTCGGCGAACTGTCCATGCAGTACGAAGACGTTCTAGCCAGGCGAACCCTCGAGAATGGGGAGTCCCCCGCTTCGACAGATCTGCTTCGACAGCTTGTAATCGGTCTTCACAGGCTTTCATCTGCCGTTCAAGCGCGCGAACGCGCTGCCAAAGGCGATACGGATACCCCGCCGACCGCATAACCTCACCGGCAACGCCTTGCAGCTCAGGGTCAATCGTCTCCGCCTCGATCGTCGCAAGGCGCTGTTCTGATGAAGGGCTCATCTCACGCCACCTCCCCATCATCCAAAGGAACCCTCTCATGGACATCCCTGCCCTGCTCGCCGCCCTGGTGAGCGCGAAAGAACTCGCGGGCAGCCTCGTCAGTGAGCGCGACGCACGCAAACTTGCGGCCATCCATCACGACCTCACGGAACGCCTCACCCAAGCTCAGCTCCAGCTTGTTCAGGTTGTCGGCGTACTCGGAGAGCGAACGGCAGCGATTCATGCTCTTGAGAATCGCGTTCGAGAACTCGAGGTAAAAGAGACGCTGCGCACCCAGTACGAGCTTTCCGAGGTCGTCGCTGGCGTGTTCGCCTACCGACTGAAGTCGTATGGCGGACTCGGTGATGAAAGCGGCGAGCCGACGCATCTCATCTGTCAGAGCTGTCTCGACGTTCGCGGCGTGCGCTCGATCCTTCAAAGGATTCGCAGGGAAGGCGCTTTCAGGATGGTCTGCGGCGGATGCGGCTTCGCCTTTCGGGAAGATGGGCGGGGGTGAGTTCATGCCACCTCCTGTCCGGGCTGAACCGTTGGCGGCGCGCCTCGCGCATAGCCAGCCACGTCAGTCACGTAGATGTCGTCAAACGTCACGACAAACCCGCGAGACGACGCCACGTCGATCACACGGCGCGCCACGGCCGGCGACACCTCTTGGCGGCCTTGCTCGATGTGCGAAATGTTCCCTTGCGTCACGCCGATCGCCGACGCGAACTCAACTTGGGTCATCCCGAGCCGCTTGCGGATGGTATGGATATTGTTCATGGCTTGGATATTAGCCCGACTGATGCGCAAAGTAAACAGTCTGCCTACTTGCTGAAAGATCAGCGTTGCTAATAATTCAACAATGCCCGCCTTACCTCTCTCCCCCGAACAACTTGCCGATGCAGCCCGCCTCAAGGCGGTCTACATGGAGAAGAAGCGCGAACTTGGCCTCACCCAAGAGTCCCTCGCCTCAGCCTGCGGGTGGGAGTCGCAGGGGTCAGTCAGCCAGTACCTAAACGGGAAAATCCCGCTCAACGTCGAGGCTGCCGTCAAGTTCGCAAAGGCGCTGCGCGTGTCCGTGAGCGACTTCAGTCCCCGCCTGGCGGCGAACCTGGCCGAGCTCACCGACGAACACGTCACCGGATGCAGCAACGTGCAGCATGCAAGCGTCGATTCGGCCAACGTCGAGCCCGGCCCGGAAAGAACTGGACGGGTGCCGCTCATCTCGTGGGTAAAAGCTGGCGGCTGGGCAGCCGCTGTTGATGTGCTTGGACCTGACGAAGCCTATGACTGGATCGAAACTGGCGTCACCGTGCACCCACATACCTTTGCCCTGCGCGTTCAAGGGGACTCCATGGAGCCAGAGTTTGCAGCTGGATCCATATTGGTCGTAGAGCCAGAGCTTGAGGCGGCCCCGGGCGACTACGTGATTGCCAAAAACGGCAATGATGAGGCCACCTTCAAGCAGCTCGTACGAGACGGGGCCGACCTCTACCTCAAACCGCTCAACCCTCGCTATCCCATAAAGCCACTTGGCAGCAGTCGCATCATCGGCGTGGTGCGCGAGTCCGTGAAAAGATATCGATGATTCCAGCGGGGGAAACCTAAAAGTCACGGGGGACGTCTTACTGTGCCAGCACTTTCGAAAAAGAATCTGGCGGCAAGAGCTTTCTTTGAAACAGAGTTTGCGCCTCGCTTCCCGAAGAGTTACCGCGCGCTGACGAAGGTCGTTATGTCTGCGGCTCGAGTTGCTCGTGATACGGGAAAGAGAAGCTGGCTTGGGCGAGACAAGGGCAAGGCCGCTTGGGATTCCTTCATTAACGATACAACGCTCCTGACGGCATGCCTATTTGATGAGAACTACTATCGGCAGGCTGCCGGGGACAACCTTTCAGACATAGACAAGGCATTTCGGCTTGTGCGGTTTTTCTTCACCGCACATCCGAACTGGCCAGACGCCGAAGCTGTTTGGGGCGACTTCGAGAAGTGGCTAAAGGAGGACTGATGCCCGCATGCTTGATCGCCGAGGCTCAGCTCTCATTTCCGATCGATCTCAGCATCTACCGACCCGTTATGCGCGAGATGTATTGACGACCGCTCACCAGGCTGCCACGCAAGCCTCGCGCGCCACGCCAGAAGGGCGGCGGTCTTGGATGACGTTCGTATCTCCTCGAGAGCCTGAAGCATAGCGTCCAGCTGAGCCCCGCTTTCAGCCCCTGGCGCCGTACGCGCTGCCGCGCCCTGCGACTGACCCCCGTCGCCCTGCTTCATCCTCCTTCCCCCGAAACAGCCCGCCCCGAGCGGGCTTTTCTTGCGCCCGTCGTTCGGGCGTGGGTGAATTGCGGCATAAATCTATCAGTCGGACTATTTACAAGAAAGAGAAGTCGGACTATTATTCGCTCACCAACACCCAGACAGCCAACTGGCTGGTTCTTTGACAGCTTGGAATTCAGGAGAGGGATACGCCATGAACTGGAACAACATCGCACCGGCCGATGCCGTTGAGCGCGTGGCCGCGGCGGCACACAACGCCGACCTGACGCGCTATCTCGACCGCCGCTACGGCCAGGGCGCACCGGACGAGGCCGACGAAACCGAGCACCTGAAGGATGCGGCCGAGGCGCTTCGTGTGCATGTCGAAAGCCTCGCTGCGCTCTCCGAACAAGGCGATGTCTGCGCAGCCTGGCGTGAACTGCAGGCGCTGCGCGGAACGGCTGACTTCTACCTCGGCACAAAGGCCGCGTCATGAAAACCGCCGCCCTTCTCGCCCTGATCTTCGCTCTGTACGCCGTAGCCAGCGAGCTCGACTACCGCGACGCGGTTGCGATGTCCGAAGAGCGCAATAGCCAGGTTGTGGCCCGATGAATCTCTGGCCTGAATTCTCACCGCAAGAGCCCTACAGCCCGGCTCGCCGCGAGAACTACCTGCTGCGCCAGAAGATCGACGACGTTCTCGCATTCGTGAGGCCGCCGCAAAAGATGTCGCTTGCTCAGGTATGCAATGAGCTTGTGCTTGTCGGGGCGCCGCGTCCCGTAATCGATCGCCTGATTGGCGGTCTTGTGGAGTATCGGAAATGAACGCACCTTCTCTCGTTGTACGTGCTTCCTCGTGGGCCGGTCTTTTCGACTGCGCCTACCGATGGGAAGGAATTCACCTGCTGAAAATGCGCAACGTTGTTGGTTTGCGCGCTGCGCTCGGCACGGCGATTCACGCCGGCACTGCCGTGTTTGATCAGTCCCGCCTGGACGGGGCCGGCCTCACCGCAGATGACGCGGCCGGTGCCATGGTCGACAAATTGCGCGACCCGGAAAACGAGTACGACCCAAGCCGAGATGACCTGTCGCTCTCCGAGGCCGAGCGTGTCGGCCTGACGCTGGTGTCGAAGTATTGCGTCGAGGTTTCGCCGAACTACGACTTCGTCTCGGTCGAGATGGAAACCAAGCCTCTCGACATCGATTGCGGCTCCGGTGTCGTTGTGCGTCTGACCGGCACCATGGATCGCGCCCGGGTCCGCCAGACTGCGGGCGGTGGCGTCGGAATTGCCGACCTCAAAAGCGGGTCTGCTGCCGTCCAGAAAGGTGTGGCGAAGACCAAGGGGCACGGCCCGCAGGTTGGCACCTATGAACTGCTCTACGAGCACACCACGGGCGATCCCATCACCGACGACGCCGAAATCATCGGCCTCAAGACCAAGGGTACGGCCGAGATTGCCACTGGCACGATCCGTAACGCCAAGCGCGTGATGGTGGGCGATCAGGACAATCCCGGACTGATCGAATTCGCCGCCGAAATGTTCAAGACCGGTCGCTTCTACCCCAACCCGAACTCACTGCTCTGTGCGGAAAAATACTGCCCGCGCTGGGCTTCGTGCCACTTCAAGAACGATTGAACAGGAGAAACCCATCATGGCAACCGCCAACATCGCAGAACTCAAGCAGGGCCAGCAGGCTCGCAACCTTGCCGAGATGAAACCAAAGGAACAGATCGCCTACCTGATCAAGAGTCGGCAAAGCGAAATCGCCAAGATGCTGCCCAAGCACCTGAACGCCGAGCGTCTGATGAAGGTCGCGCAGATCGCCGCAACCACTACGCCCGCGCTGGCAAAGTGCGATGTTCCGAGCCTTGTGGGCGCTATCGGTCAGTGCGCACAGATGGGTTTGGAGCCGAACACCGTGCTGGGGCATGCCTACCTCGTGCCATTCAACACCAAGCGAAAAGACGCCAACGGCAACGAGAGGTGGGTCAATTCCGTGCAGGTCATCATCGGGTACAAAGGCCTGATCGACCTCGCGCGCCGCAGTGGGCAGATCGTCAGCATTGCCGCGCATGAAGTGTGCGAAGAAGACCACTTCGACATGATCTACGGTCTCGACGAGAAGCTTGAACACAAGCCGGCATTGGGCGAACGCGGCGAAGTCATTGGCTTCTACGCCGTGGCCAAGCTCAAGGATGGCGGTCACTGCTTCGAGTTCATGAGCCTGCACCAGATCCGCGAGATCATGGCTGCCAGCCAGAGCAAGGGCAAGTACGGCCCCTGGAAGGATCACTTCGTCGAAATGGGCCGCAAAACGGTCATCCGTCGTCTTGCCAAGTATCTGCCTCTCTCGATCGAGTTCCAGACAGCCGCCGCGCTTGACGGCATGGCCGAGGCCGGGCGAGACCAGCAGCCCGACACCTTTGATGGTGAGTTCACGGTGGTGGGAGACGATGGGTCGACAGCATTCGACGAGGAAGCGGAACACGGCGAGCCGCAACGCCACATCGAACACCAGCCGGCCCGCAACGTCCCGCAGCAGACCCGCTCACGCCAGGCCGAAACCATCGACGCCGACACCGGCGAGATCAGCGACGCCACCGCGAAACAGCAGGAAGCCGGAAACGGCCCGACCTTCGCCGACGCCCATGCCGCCGTAAAGGATGGCGACTACGACCTGGCTCGCGACATTGCCCGCAGTCTGCCGGCCGGACAGCGCAAGCAGATCGAGGCCGCGATCGACAACGTGAGCTCGGGCGACGGCGAGAGAGAGAACCCTGCGCCGGACGAGAGCGACCAAAAGCCGTCGTCTCGCCGTGGTCGCGGTCAGGGCGGGCTGGGTCTGGAGTGATCGAGCAACGGGGCTGCGGAGGGCGGTCAATCGCCAAGACGCATTCGAAAGAGTGCCCGGCCGCTGAGCGTAGCCCCACCCACCACACAGAGGATGCCATGAGCACCGTTCTAGACCACTACGACGAAGACGACTTCGAGTCGCTGCTGCTGGATGCCGAATCCAACGCCGCAACAGACTGGGAAGAACAGTTCGTCGCCGACCTCAAACGCCGCTACGAGCAGTTTCACGCCGGCATGTTCATCAGCACCGCGCAGCGCGAGCAGCTCGAGCGCATCGCAGACGACGAGAGCTGAAGCTCGCGCGCACCCCACCCAAACACCCACTAAACAGGACGTGACGACATGAACGCACCGCAGGACTTTAGAAACATGACCGCCGACACGATCGGCAAGGACCTTCTTTCGGCCCTCGTGACCGAGATCAAGCTGCTGCCCGACACCTGGCCGAAGCTTTCGAAGTCGAAGCAGGACGACATCATCGACCGCCTGCGCGATCGTGTCGTGCACAACGTCAAGATGGGCGTGCATCTACTGGCGGCAGAAGGCCGCACCGTTGTCGCTGGCGACCTCGACCAGATCACCATCAAGGACGGCGTCAAGGCCGTCGTCAAGTTCAGCCCGTCCGCACAGAGCCTGCACCAGCTCTACGAAGCTGCCGGCAAGGCCGTGCTCGTAATCGTTGCCGGCGCTGATGACCACACTGCCGGGATGCATGAAATATCTGGTGAGTCAGATCAGCGCGCGATGGATCTCGGCCACGAGTACCGCAAGGACGACGATGGCGGCGGCATGGATGATTCAGACGTTGTCGACGCGGAGTTCGTGGCGCTGCCGAGTCCTGATGACGTTCAGTCAAGCGAAGCTGAGAAGGACAAGGCTTTCGAAGACGGGTACGAAGCCGCTGCAGACGGAAAACCGGAAAGCGACTGCCCGATCATGAAGGGCGACCTGTGTATCGAGTGGGTCAGGGGCTGGAAGGCCTGGCACGAAGAGAACGACACCGCCGAGTCGGGCGAAGGTGAGGCAGCATGAAACTCACCCACATCAACGCCGACAATTTTCTCGGCGCCCGCTCCGTCGCGCTTTCGCTCGAGCAACCCATCGCGCTTGTATGCGGGGCGAACGGTGCGGGCAAATCAAGTCTGCGCGACGCCATCAGCCTCGCCCTGACCGGCGACCTGTCGCGCATCACCAAGAAGGGTGAAGCCGCCGCGCTGGTCAGCGAAGGCGCAGCCGCCGCCAGCATCGAGGTCGGTGCTACCGAAGGCGACTTCCGTGTCGCCATCAGCAAGGCCGGCAAGATCACCGACAGCGCCGCCGGCATCGAGACGCACCCCGCTCTGCCCTTCGTGCTTGACCCGGCCCGCTTCGCGCGCCTGTCCGACACCGAGCGCCGTGGCTTCCTGTTCGGGCTGCTGGGCATCGAAACCAGCCACAAGGCCATCGGCGAACGCATGGCACGCCGAGGCCTGGACGAGCGAAAGATCGAAACCGTTCTGCCGATTCTTCGGGCCGGCTTTGCCGCTGGCGAGAAGCACGCCAAGGAAATGACGAGTCAAGCCCGTGGTGCCTGGAAGGCTGTCACCGGTGAGGTCTACGGCAGCCAGAAAGCAGACGGATGGGAGCCGGCACCGGTTACCGTCGATGGTGATCCGCTCAAGAAAGCAGATAACGCCCGTGCCAAGGCCTCGGAATGCGAGGAGCAGATCGCGGAACTGCAACAGAAGATCGGCTCGGCTCGTGCCGACCGTCAGGCATTTGATTCCGAGACGGCGCGACGCGAGCGCCTGCGCGACCAGGCGAAGATGGCCGACCGCATTCGCGACCGCATCAAGACTGCCGAGGAAAACGTCGAGACGTGTCGCGCGCAACTGGCCGCTGTCGGCGGCGATGACCCGAGGGCCCCTGGATCGTATCTGCTGCGTGGGCTGGCGAGCGTTACCGCGGACGCACTCGACGTGCTCGTTGAGTACCCCGGTGATGACGAACTGAAAGCGCGGATGTCGGCCCACCTGGCCGAATACCGCAAGCTCCACGGAGACCCGAACGCCGAGCCCGGCGACCCAGCCCGCGCAGACGAAATCCGCCGCGGCCTGCAAACCGCCGAGTCCGGCGCAGCCAACGCACGCCGAGACCTTGCTGTAGCCGAATCCGCTGCCGCCGAGCTGGCCGAACTCGATAAATCCGAACTCGTCGCACCGGCCGGCGTAGGCGACATAGAGGAAGATCTGCGCGCAATCATCCAGAAACGTGACGACTGGCGCTCCGACGAGCGCAAGTACCGCGACGCAGCCAGCGCCACCGAGCGCCGCACCCAGCAGATCGCGGATGCTGCCCGCCACCACGCAGACGTGCATCAGTGGTCCGCAATCGCCGACGCGCTGTCGCCCGACGGCATCCAGGCCGAGATGATTGCCGAGGCTCTGGACCCGCTGAACAAGCGCCTGGCCGAACATGCCGCCCTCGCGCAATGGCAGCCGGTGCGCATCGACGCCGACATGGCGATCACCGTGGGCGGGCGGCTCCACGGCCTGTGCTCCGAGTCCGAGCGCTGGCGCGCAGATGCCTTGCTCGCACTCACCATTGCGCAGTTGTCCGGGGTCGATTTTCTCGTGCTCGACCGGATGGACGTGCTCGACGCCACCGGCCGCGAAGACGCCCTCTTCTGGCTCTCGGATGTCGCCGATGCCGGCCAGATCGGCAACGTCATCGTGCTCGCCACCCTCAAGAGTGCGCCACCGGCCGACGCCCTGCCGGCGCACATCGCCAGTCACTGGCTCGAGCGCGGATCGCTCGTGAGCCCCACCCGCCAACAAACCACGAAGGAAGCCGCCTGATGAAAGCCCTGCCGATCACCCCGCGCGACAAGCGCAAAAGCATCGGACTCAACCAGGTGGAATTCTGGTCCCGAGTCGGCGTCACGCAGTCCGGCGGCAGCCGCTACGAATCCGACCGCGCCATCCCGAAGACGGTGCAGATCCTGCTGGCCAGCCATCGCCTACGGCACGCCCAAGCAGGCCTAGAAGGTTGTCAAGACGCTGCGGGGTGAGGCATGAGCCCGATCATCTTCTACGACACTGAGACATCCGGACTGCCTGACTTCAAGGCTCCGTCCGAAGCGCCGCATCAACCCCACATCGTCCAGCTCGCAGCCCTGCTCGTTGATCCCGCTTCGCGCGAGACCATCGCCAGCATAGACGTGATCGTGCGCCCCGACGGCTGGACGATTCCGGACGAGGTCGCGGCCGTGCATGGCATCACGACCGAGCGTGCCGAGGCGGTCGGCATCACAGAAAAGCTCGCGGTCGAGATGCTCATCGAGCTGTGGCGAGGCCAGGGCCGCACCCGGATAGCCCACAACGAGCAGTTCGATGCCCGCATCATCCGCATCGCCATGAAGCGGTTCATCGACGCCCCGGGCGAAGTGCTGCCGATGTCGGACGAGTGGAAAGGGGCGCCTGCAGAATGCACCGCCCGACTGGCCACGCCGATCTGCGCCATCCCACCGACCGCCCGCATGCGCGCCGTAGGCCGCTTCCACCACAAGACCCCGAACCTGGGCGAAGCCTACCGCCACTTCACCAGCCGCGAACTGCAGAACGCCCACAGCGCGATGGCCGACGTGCTCGCCTGCCGTGACGTGTATTTCGCGATTCAGGACATGAGGAAAGCCGCATGAACGCCCGAGACACCACCCTCCCCCTTCGATCCCTCATCGCCCAGCACCTGAGCAGCGTTGAGGACGCCACCGTCGCGCAGATTGCCAGGGCGGTCGGGCAGAAAGACTTTCCGTCACGCGTCGTCGCCGAACTGAATGCCATGCGCACGGACGCACTCATCGAATGCGAGCGCCGCGGCAAGTCGAAGGATCTGTCGTACTGGCTCGCCGTGCCCGTGCACCAAGTGATCGACGCAAGCCCCGTTGCAGAGACCGCAGCCGGAGTGCCATTCGATCTCCCCGAAGATATCAAGATTGGCACGCGCGCCGCACAGATCTGGGATGTGCTGCGCGGCGACGCTGAACTCACCGCACGCGAGATCGCCGCAAAACTCAAGTGCTCGGCGGGGTCGCTGGATCCTGTCATCAGCGCGCTCTTCAAGTCCGGCACCATCGGTCGGACGAAGGGCCAGGATCGCGTATATCGGTATCACAGACCCCGCAACGATCAACACGAATCCCCAGCCGGCGGTGGGATAGAAAACACCGGCAGCGACAGATCGGCCGCTCCTTCGGGCAATGCCTCTTCCGCCGAGGCTGTCGCCGTCCATGAAAAAACCGCGCCGACCCCGCCTTCCTCCTCTCCCGAGGCGGGGCCGGCTGCGGAGGATGTTACTGATGACGATGACTCGATGCCGGAGATTGACTGCGGCGCGGCCGGAAATCGGATGCCGGACAACGCGATGCCCGATACTGACCCGGCATTGCTGGCAGCGGCAAACCGCACGCTGAGCGAGCAGTCCGACGCGCTCTCTCGCGAAATCGAAGAGGCAGCAGAGATGCTCGCTCTGTTCGTCGACATCGACATAGACACCAGCGACATGGAACTGACCGAACTCGCCAAGGCGGCGGGCGGAAAGTTCGCCGATCTAGAGCACGAAGTCGCCATGCTCAAGGCCGAGACGCTCAAGCTGCTGGAAGACTTGCGGCACCGAACGGACTCGCTGCATAACGCATGCGCGGCGCTCGGCAAGATCGGCGAACGGCTCGGCACCGACCCCGACGAAGGCGGGGCCGGGCCGATCCTTGATGCGATCGAAAAGCTTGTTTCTGCGCACCACAATCAAGCGGCCCTTAGCCACAAGCTCGAAACCTTGCTCACCAGCAAAACGCACGAGTGCGAGGCCCTGCGCGCGCACCACCAGCCCCAAAGCCATCAGGGGCTATGCGCCTCTGAGATCAACAGCTTCGCCGTCCTCGCCGCCAAGCGCCCCCTGCGCCGCTTCTACGCCCGCGACCGGGCTGTCGAAAGCGCAATGCGCGCAGCGGCAAACGGCAGCAGCCGCGCAGAGGTGTTCGCGCTCGTACCGATCGGGCGGGCAGTGCGTGGGGCGGAGTGGAGGGACGCATGACCACCTACACCCTCACCCCGCCCGACGTGCGCGAGATCCGCCACTTCCACCTGTTCGCAGGACTAGGCGGCGGCCACTGCTTGACCGGTGGTGCACGACTGGTCGAAGACAGCACCCGGCCTGGCCTACAGGTCGAGCAAGTCGAAGTAAAGATCCCAACCTTCAACAACAAGCGCCGAACCCATCGGCGCGCAGCGCACCAGTCGCGACGACTGCATGCGCAGATTCTGAGCGTTGCAGCCTAACCCAATCAAAACAAGGAAACCTCAAGTGGCATCAGTCAACAAGGCAATCATCATTGGCAACCTGGGCGCCGACCCCGAAACCCGCTACGCCCCATCCGGCGACGCGACCTGCAACGTCAAGGTCGCCACGACCGAGACGTGGAAGGATAAAGCCAGCGGGGAGAAGCGCGAGGCGACCGAGTGGCACCGCGTCGTGTTTTTCGGCAAGCTCGCTGAAATTGCGACCGAGTACCTTCGCAAAGGCAGTCAAGTGTATGTGGAAGGTCGAATCACGACGCGCAAGTGGCAGGACAAGGACGGCAACGACCGCTACACCACTGAAATTCGTGGCGACGCCATGAAGATGCTGGGTAGTCGCAGCGACAGCGCTGGCGGCGGTCAGACGAGCCGGCCGGCCCAGCAGACGCAGCAACGCCCGCAACAACAGAGCCAGCCTGCAGGCGGCGCACAGGGCGGGTTTGGCGACTTCGACGACGACATCCCTTTCGCGCCAATCGCTCGCGGCATCCATTCGTACTCAGTCTGACCCGGCATACCTACCTGATTGCTCGCGCCCCTGGATGGCACATCCCGGGCGCTCGTCAGGATGGCACATCCCGGGCGCTCGTCAGGCTGCGAGTGGGCGGGTCGGACGGCAGTGAGTTGGCCCGCTCGCAGGCTCCCTCAAGGCGTAACGCCGACCGCGCCGATCAATGTGCCAAGGTCGGCACCCAACAACCAAGGAGTGATTTCGGTGAGCAAGCCCGTTATGAGATTTCGTAAGCGCGACTCTCGCGCAAGAACCCCACGCTACGCAACGGCTGGCGCTGGTGCGTTCGATATCGCCGCCCTGGAGGGTGGCGTCGTACCCCCGACATACAGCGTTGCGTTCCAGACTGGGCTTGAGTTCGAGGTTCCGGAAGGGCACACCATGCTCGTGTTCAGCAGGTCCGGGCACGGCTTCAAGCACGGCATCCGACTGTCGAACTGCGTCGGGGTCATCGACTCCGATTACCGGGGCGAAGTCGCCGTGAAGATCCACAACGACGGCGATCGCCCGTTTGATGTCGAGGCCGGCGAGCGCATTGCGCAGTGCATCATCATCAAGACCGAGCAGTTCGAGTTGATCGAGGTCGAAGAACTCAGCAGCACCGATCGCGGCGAAAACGGTTTCGGGAGCACAGGCCGTGCGTAAAGCAGGCCGCAAGCGCCGGGCGCTGGACCGCTACGGCGGCGCCCGGCTGATCTGCCAGAAGTCGGCGCAGGCCCGCGAGAGAGAGGCGCTTGACAGGCCGCTCACCGAGCAAGAGGCGCACATGCTGATAATTCCGGCCAGGGTGAGCATGGCGGCTCTAGCTGAGGGTCGGGCCTCAATCGGCGACGTCCACAACATCTCCGCCTTCCTGAACGTCGGACTGATCCTCGCGCACAACATCGAAGAGTTTGACGCAAGGAATGCCGTGCAAGAAGGGATCTTCTCTTTGGCGAGCGTGAGAGAAAGGCCCGGCCCGACCTACGCAATGAATGCCGAGCAGCGAACCAACATCGTTTGGGCGGTTGATCTGACTGATGAACTATTTGGCGTCGCAACCCTGCTTGAACTCACCGTGGCTCACCAAAAGGTATTGATCGCAACACCGCTGGATGAGTCTGGAAAGTTGCTCGAAGTGAAGGAGTAGAAAGTGTCCGAGAAGATTTATCGCCTGACTATCAACGAGAGGCAGGCGCAGACCATATCGAAGGCGTGTGAAATGCTCGCGCGCCTTGGCATGGGACAGCTTGACGATGCACTGCGAGAGTTGCCCATGCGTGGCGGCGTCGAGTGGGAGCGCTGGCATGCCGACGTGAGGCATGTTGGGCGAATCCTCTCCGCTCACATGCCAGGGAATATCGACGGCCACTCGTCGCACTTGGGCATCAGCAGCGAAAGGGTGTCCGAAGACAGTCAGATCGCGTGGGATCTGTACCAAGTGATTCGTCACCGCGTTGCGTGGGATCGCGCGATCGCGGAAGGCAAAACCGATGGAACGGTTCGCGCGTGGGACAAGGGAATGATGGGCGTCCATTTTGATGAGCCGATGACAGTTTCCGCGCAACCCCTCGGGAGGATCGAAAGTGCTGAATGACATCAAGGCGCCAGCAAGGCGACAGGACTTCCATACGCGGGCGCGAGTCCAGTACATCCTTGATCGCCGAGAAGGGCACTCGGCCGCGAATGTCGCGGCGGCGCTCATGGAGCTTGGCGTACCAACGTCCCGGGCAATGTCGCTGGCGAAAGGGGCGAAAAGTGACGAATGACGGGTGGCGCGAGGTCGATAAAGACGAGTTTTTCCGGGTTGTGGGGCCAATGGATGTGCACCCAAGCGTGACCGGAAGTTGGCCCTACACATCATTTTGGAAGACAAGGCGCGGCGATGTTGTCGCCAAGACGGTTGACTACCTGCCGGAAGGCTCTGCGCTCACAAAAACACGCTACATGCTGCCGACAGAGGCGGACGGCCCGCACTACCAAGGTGACGTGCGCGACATCCTCGGCGACGGATGGGACTTGATGATCGGGCACCCGCCATGCACCAGGCTGACGAATAGCGGCGTGCGCTGGCTGCATGTGCCGCCGCCGGGCAAGACCAAGGAGCAGATGTGGGTCGAACTGGACGAAGCCGCCGAGTTTTACCGGACGCTGCGCGACGCCCCGATCCCGCGCAAGGCGCTGGAAAACCCGGTGATGCACTGCCACGCACGCGAACGCCTCGGCAATGCGAAGCGCCATGTGGTGCAGCCGTGGTGGTTTGGCGAGCCGGCATTCAAGGCGACCGGCTTTGAGTTGGTCGGACTGCCGCCGCTGCAACCGACGAACCGGCTGACGCCGCCGAAAGCAGGCACGCCGGAGCACAAGGCATGGTCGTGGGTGCACAGGCTGCCGCCGAGCGAGGACAGGTGGAAGCACCGCAGCCGCACGTTTCACGGCATTGCAGCGGCGATGGCGGAACAGTGGGGGCAGTGACGCATAACGCAGAAGTCAGCGGCGCCGGCACGGCGTCCGCTGGACTGCCGGGTTATGCCCGGCCTTAATACGGAGAACGACATGGAGCATTTCAACAGACTGACCCCGGCAGAAGCGGAGCGGTTGGCGCTGCTGGCCGAGGAATGCGGCGAAGTGATGCAGGCCATAGGCAAGGTGCTGCGCCACGGCTACGAGAGCACGCACCCGGCCGGAGGCCCGACCAACCGCGAGGCGCTGGAGCGCGAATGCGGCGACGTGTATCACGCGATTTGGCGACTGATCGGAGCCGGAGACATTGATGGGAATGGGATGTCGCAGCGGGCTGACGACAAGGCCAAGAGCGTCGTGCGCTACCTGCACCACCAAGGGCATAACGTGGGAATTGAGCCGCCGAAGGTCGGCTCGAATGACGGGTAGGCCCGTTGTAACCGGAGCAAGAAGATGGACGAGTGCAAACACACGATGACCCAAGCCCGCAAAGGCGAGCGCGGTAGCTGGTGCTGCGCCTGCGGCGTGAAGGTGTATGACGTGGACGAGCGCCAGTGCCAGGACTGCGCGCATAGCCGCAAGCTGTGGGACGGCACGATCTGCAACAAGCACTTGATGCGCGTGACGCCCGACATGACCGTGACGTTCAAGATCGCGGCCGGTACGTGCTGGATGGCACGGTCCTAACGCCTGAAATCAGGCGACCCGCGAAGCGGGTTCGCCTGCATTGAATTGTTATGTGCGGGACTACATGGAGCGATGAAATGAGCGACTGGCAACCGATTGAGACTGCGCCAAAAGAAACCGAGCTGCGTGGCTGGCGCGCTGACTGCGGCGAGATGCTGATTATCTATACCAGCTACGACCGCTACGCGACGGCAAGTGAGGCGGATGAAATGGGTGATGACGCGCTGTTCCAGAAGGACTGGTTTGGGGCGGGTATCCCATATGGATTTATCCGGCTGGATGGAAGCGAAGCGCCTACGCACTGGAAGCCGCTCGATGCGCCGCCGAGCACATAACGCTGAGGTAAGGGGCGACTGACGGCTTGCCGGCAGGCGTCCAGCGCCGAAGGCGCGAACTTGACCGCCGTGTTATGCGGCTTTTGAAAGGACAGGAACATGAGCAACGAAGTGACCGTACAAGTGACCATTACCGAGCGCGTGCGTTACAGCGCGTTTGTGAAGATGCCCCGCGAAAAGTTTGAAGAATTGGAAACGGCGCTCGAAGAAGAACACGGCTACGAACTGCGCCGGGTTGAAGAGCGGATCGGCGAATACTGCGACCGTCGCGATGACTGGCAGGACGCGGACAACCTTGAAATTGAAGATTTCCGGGTGGTTGAAGATGAAGCCGGCCAAGCCGCATAACGCGTTGTAGACGTCAAAAGTGACGGGATATTGGAATATCCCGTCAAACGGGACGCAACGATGAGGTGCCGAAGCGTATCGGCAGCTGGTCGGTATGCGAAAGACGCAGAAGAAGGAGGCAGCATGACAGAACCCTTGTTCCTCAACGAGGATGAGCTGTTCGAGCTGACCGGGCGCAAGACCAAGTCCTTGCAGATCGAAGAGCTCAAGCGCATGATGATCGCGTTCAGGGTGAACGCCCTCGGAAAACCGGTCGTCACCCGGGCCGCGGTGGTGGGTCACCCCGCCTCCGCCGCGAGCAGCGCGCCGGAAAAATGGAAACCCAGTCTCACTGTTTGATGCCATGGGACGAAAAACGTCGGTCCACCACCAACTTCCACCCGGCATGCGCGTTCGCCGAACGTCGTCGGGGCGCATCTACTACTACCTCGAGACCAGTGTCGGCGACAAGCGCAAGCTGCAGGCCCTCGGCCCTGACTACATCGAAGCCCTGCGCACCTATGCCGATCTCGTGGCAACCGAGACCGGCCCAGCCGTGACTGTGCCGGAGCTGTTGCGCAACTGGTACTCGGAAACTGCGCCAGGCAGAACCAAGGGCACGGTCGACGACATGCGCTGGTCACTGCCCAATCTGATTGAGTTCTTCTCAAGCCCTGCGCCAGCCCCGCTGGACCAAGTCGAGCCCGTGCACATCACGCAGTACCTTGCATGGCGCATCAAGAAGACGAAGCTTGCAAAGGCCGAAGCCAACCGGCGACGCGTCGACAACGGCAAGCCGCCGCTGCCGATAGCGCCGAACGAAGGCTCGGTTCGCGCGAACCGCGAGATTGCATGGCTGTCGGCCGCATGGAACTGGGGGCGCTCTCATGGAGTGACCGCCACGCTCAACCCATGCGATGGCGTCAAGCGCAACCGCGAGACCGGACGCGACATCTACATCGAAGACGACGAACTCGACCTCATTCTCTCGCACGCCGACACGCCGCTTCGCGAAGCGATCGAGCTCGCCTATCTGGTGGGACAGCGTCCGTGCGACCTGCGCGACTTTCAGGAAACGGATATCCGCGAGGGATTCCTGCACCTCGAGCAGAACAAGACCGGAGCACGCCAACGGATTGAAATCGTGGGCGCGCTGGCCGAGTTGATTGCGCGCATTCGCGCCCGCAAGGCGACCATCCAAGGGGTGCGCTCTCTGTCGCTCATCACAAACGAGCGCGGCCAGCCGCTTGGCAAATCCGCCCTGCGCTACCGTTTCGACAAGGCCCGGGAGTCCGCGGCCAAGCAAGCTGGAAGCGCGCCGGAAGCGGCCAGGCTCCGTTCGTTGCAGTTTCGTGACCTGCGCGCAAAGTCAGCTACCGACAAGGCCGACTTTGCCGATCTGGCCCAGGCGCAGGCCCTGCTTGGGCACACCAAGCGTGACATGACAGAGAAGTACGTCAGGCAGCGTCGAGGTGCGAAGGTGGCCCCGGTAAAATGACATCGGTGTTTCGCAAAAAAATCTAAGCCCAGCATCCATGCGGGTTTCAGCCTGTGGATAACTCGTTCGATTGCGAAATAAAACGATGCTAAGCGTTTGTTTTGCATGGATAACGCGATGGATTGTGGCTCCAGTTGTCACCGGTTCGATCCCGGTATGTCGCCCCAAGCAT
>CAYTAY010000002.1:31162-62989 GCA_964435845.1 uncultured Azoarcus sp. | reverse complement strand
GCCCTGGCGCATCTGGCACCGAACCAACCCAAGCGCTGCAGTGAAGAGGAACGGCCCGGTCGCGCCGAACAACTGCTCAAGAGCACGATCTGGATGGATACGGCCTTGGACGAGAACACCCGCGAGGCGCTACGCACGCCCTGGATACTGGATATCGACACCACCATCAAGCCGCTCTACGGCCACCAGGACGGCGCCGAGGTCGGCTACAGCCCCACCAAACGGGGCAGCCCCTGCCACACCCTGCACACCTACTGGATCAGCAACATCCGTTTGGTGCTCGATGTCGAGGTGCAAGGCGGCAAAGCCGGTGCGGCCAAGCACAGTCTGCCCCGTCTTCGCCAGCTCATCGAGCAGCTCGAGCCCGAAGAACGTCCAGCGCTCGTGCGCGGTGACAATGCTACTGGCAACGAGCGGGTGATGCTGGAGATGGAGCAGATCGGGCAGCACTACCTGTTCAAGCTTCGCCAGACCCATGGGGTCAAGCGCCTGATCGAAAAGCAATGGCGGCAAGGCGAGTGGCAAAGCGTGGGCGAAGGCTTCGACGCGGTGCAAAGCACACTGCAGCTCACGGGGTGGAGCTGTGCGCGGCGCGTGGTGGCGATGGGCCGCCCCGTTTGCCTCCGCCTCGTCCAGTGCCGGAAACGGGGTAGCAGTGGAATTCAGGTTATCTGTTGGCCGCACGACTCCGTAGGTCGGGAATACCTTCCCGACCTACGGGTAGCGCACGATTCCAGTGCGTTTGCCAAGGAACAATACATAATGGCGAGAGAGCCTTTCTGAAAACAGGGTGACAGCATGGATCAAGACGCAGTTCTGAAAACGTACCGCCGCTATGCCCGCGGCTACGATCTGTACTTCGGCGCGCTGTTTCAGCCGGGGCGCCGCGCGGTGATCGCGCGGATGAACTGCCGCCCCGGCGAGCGGATACTGGAGGTGGGCGTGGGCACGGGCCTGTCGCTGCCGCTGTACCCGCCGCAGGTGCGCGTGACGGGTGTCGACATTTCGCGGGAAATGCTGGCGCGGGCCGAGGCGCGCCAGCGGCGCCTCGGGCTGGACCACGTGACGCTGCGCTGCCTGGACGCGGAGCACATGGATTTCCCCGACGACAGTTTCGACAAGGTGGTGGCGATGTACGTCGTGTCGGTCGCGCCCGACCCGGTGCGGCTCATGAACGAGATGCGTCGGGTGTGCAAGCCGGACGGCGAACTGTACATCGTCAATCACTTCCACCACCCGCGCACCGTCATCGGCGGTATCGAGCGCCTGACCGCGCCGTTGTCGCGGCTGCTGGGCTTCCACCCGGATTTTTGCCTGGACACGTTCGTGTGCGATACCGGGCTCGCGGTAGTGGAGCGAATCCCGGTCAACCTGTTCGGCTACTGGACACTGCTCACCGCGCGCAACGACAAGGCAGCCGTCCAGGCCGCTCCGTGTGCCGTGGCGGGCTAGCGATGCCGCCGGGCGCCCTTGAAACGCGCATCCCGTTTCCCAAAACTTGACCCGGTCAGGGTCGCTTGCTATAGACTGACATGTCAGTCTAATTCCGTCATGGTCGAGGCGCCGAGCCGCAGCCGGTGCAAGCGAGGGATCCCGTGCTGGTCAAGTCAACAAAGGGAGCGCGGCGCGAGCAACTGTTGCAGTGCGCCAAGGTGGTGTTCGCGCAGCGCGGCTACCATGCGGCCGGCGTCGCCGACATCATCGAGATGGCCGGGGTGGCGCGCGGCACCTTCTACGGCCATTTCGACGGCAAGCGCCAGATCTTCGACCAGATCCTGGACAATCTGTTGGAGGACATCGACCGGCGGATCGCCGTCATCGAAACCGGCCCGCTCGCTCCGCCGCCGCTCGAGCAGCTGCGAGCCAACCTCGAGCGGGTGCTCACGCTGCTGCTGAATGACCGCAATCTGGTCGAGATCCTGCTGCACCAGGCGGAGGGGCTGGACGAGGCGTGCCGGCACAAGCTCGATCGCTTCTATCAAAGCGTTCTCGGCCAGATCGAGTCGGCGCTGCGCGTGGGCATGAGCATGGGCCTGGTGCGCGCCTGCGAGCCGCGTGTCACCGCGGCCGCGGTCATCGGCGCGATCCAGGGGATCGTCGCCCAGGCGGCGCCCCAGGAGCCGGGCCCCGAGATCGGGGGCCTCGTCGATCAGATCCTGGGGTTCGGGCTGCACGGCTTGCTCAAGCCCATGCCGAACAGAACCTGATAAGAACAGCAGGACAGCGAAGCTTGGAGACAGGGATGGATCGGACGGCGCTTGTCAGTAACCCTGCAGTCGAATCCGCGCGCGAGATCATCATCGGTCTCGACGTCGGCTCGACCACGATCAAGGCGACCGTGGTCGACCCGGCCACCAACGCGATTCTGTGGACCGACTACCAGCGCCACCAGACCCGGCAGCCGGAGAAGGCGCTCGAGCTCCTCCGCGCCATCGGGCAGGCGTTCCCGGACATGCCGCGCGAGCGCATCCGCTGCTTCGTCACCGGATCGGGCGGCGGCCCGCTCGCCGCGCCGCTTGGCGCTAAATTCGTGCAGGAGGTGAACGCCGTCACGCTGGCGGTGGAGACGCTGCACCCGGACGTGGGCTCGGTGATCGAGCTCGGCGGTCAGGACGCCAAGATCATCATCTTCAAGGACACCGAGAGCGGCGGCCGCTCGGTGTTCACCTCGATGAACGACAAGTGCGCCTCCGGCACCGGCGCGACCATCGACAAGTGCATGCTCAAGATAGGGCTCGCGCAGGAGCAGATGGCCGGCATTGCGTGGGACAACTCGCGCCTGCACCACGTAGCCGCCAAGTGCGGCGTGTTCGCCGAAACCGACATCGTCAACCTTATCAAAAGCGGCGTGCCGGCGAACGAGACCGTTTGCTCGCTCGCCGACGCCATCGTGCTGCAGAATCTCTCAGTGCTGACGCGCGGCAACACCTTGCGCGCCAAGGTGCTGCTGCTCGGCGGCCCGAACACCTACCTGCCGTTTTTGCAGGCTTGCTGGCGCCAGCGCATCCCCGAGGCCTGGAACGAGCGCGGCTACGACTACCCCAGGGACGCGCCGATCGAAGAGCTTATTCTGGCGCCGGCCAACGCGCAGTATTACGCCGCCTTCGGCGCCGTGCTGTACGGCAAACAGGAAGCGCCCGAGGTGGGGCGCTACCAGGGCACTGCCGCGCTTGCCGAATACATCACCAACGGGCGCAAAGCAAGGCTCGGCGCGACCGCCGGTCCGGGGCTGGTGCGCACGGCCGGGGAGGCCGAAGAATTTGCCGCGCTCTATGCGATCCCGAAGTGGACGCCGCCACCGATCGAGCCGGGACAAGCCATCGAAGGCGTGATCGGCCTGGATGGCGGCTCGACCTCGTCCAAGGCGGTGCTGGTGGACATGCAGGGCCGCATCCTCAAGAAGGAGTATCAACTCTCCAAGGGCAACCCGATCCAGGACACCAAGGAACTGCTCGCGCGCCTGAAGCATTATGTGTACGAGGAGTGCCGCGCCACGCTCCGGGTGCGCGGCTTCGGCGCCACCGGCTACGCGGCCGACGTGCTGGAGAAGTGCATCAAGGTCGACGTCAACGTGGTCGAGACCGTGGCGCACATGCTGTCGGCGGTGCACTTCTTCGGCGACGTGGACGTGATCTGCGACGTCGGCGGGCAGGACATCAAGGTGCTGTTCATGCAGAACGGCGACATCAAGAACTTCCGCCTCTCGAACCAGTGCTCGGCCGGCAACGGCATGCTGCTGCAGGCGATGGCCGATCAGTTCGGCGTGCCGGTCACCGAGTACGCCGCCACGGCCTTCCAGGCTGAGCTTGCGCCCAAGTTCAGCTACGGCTGCGCGGTGTTCCTCGATTCCGACCGGGTCAACTTCCAGAAGGAAGGCTACTCGAAGCAGGAAATGCTCGCCGGCCTGGCGCAGGTGCTGCCGAAGAACATCTGGCAGTACGTGGTACAGATCCCGCGCATGGCCGCGCTCGGGCGCAAGTTCGTACTGCAGGGCGGGACGCAGTACAACCTGGCCGCGGTCAAGGCGCAGGTGGATTACATCAAGGCGCGCGTGCCGGACGCGGAAGTCTTCGTGCATCCGCACACCGGCGAGGCCGGCGCCATCGGCGCAGCCATGGAGGCGGTGCGCGTGGCCAAGCGGCGCGAGCGTTCCAGCTTCATCGGCCTGGACGCCGCGATCAACCTCGAATACGCCGCGCGCAACGACGAGAGCACGGTTTGCCATTTCTGCCCGAACGAGTGCTCGCGCACGTTTATCGACGCGTATGCGCCCGGCGACGAAACCGCGCGCTACATCTCCGGATTCTCCTGCGAGCAGGGTACGGTCGAATCGAAGGATGCGCTCAAGGCGCTCACCCAGCGGCGCAAGGAGCTGATGAAGCAGTACCCGAACCTGGTCCACTACGAGGCCGAGCAGTTGTTCAGGCAATTCTACAAGCCGGAAACGATGCCGGCGGCCGGCGCCCCGGTCGCGGACCTCGAGCTGAACAAGACCTGGACCGGCAAGATCGTGCAGCGCCCGATCGAGCGCCCGTTTCAGCGCTCGAGCGAGGCAGCGCGGGCGCGGCGCGCCAGCCTGCGCATCGGCATCCCGCGGGTGCTCAATATCTGGACGGTCGCGCCTTTCATGCGCAGCTACTTCGAGTCCCTCGACATCCCGAAACAGAACATCGTGTTTTCCGATTACACCAGCGAGGAGCTTTGGCAGGAAGGCGGCAAGTACGGATCGGTCGACCCCTGCTACCCCGCGAAAGTCGCGCAGGCGCATATCCACAACCTGCTGTTCCACCACCATACGGAGCAGAAGCCGCTCAGCTGCATTTTCTTCCCGTGCATCACCGAGATTCCCTCTGCGTTGACGCACGTGATGAGCGCGTCGTCCTGCCCGATCGTCGCCGGCACGCCGCTGGTGATCAAGGCGGCGTTCACCAAGGAGACGGATTTCTTCGCCGCGCGCGGCATCGCCTACCTGCATCCGTCGCTGCCGTTCACCGAGCCGGCGCTGCTCAAGCAACGCATGTTCGATGCCCTCGCGCAATACCTGGAAACGACCAAGGACGAGTCCGACTTCGCGTGCGACCAGGGCATGCAGGCGATGGACGCGTTTGACCGGGACATCGAGGCGAAGGGGCGCGCCATCCTCGATCAGGTCGAGAAGGACAACGCCATCGCCCTGCTCCTGCTCGGGCGGCCGTATCATTCCGATCCGGGGCTCAACCACGGCGTGCTCGATGAGTTTCAGGCGCTGGGCTACCCGGTGCTCTCGATCCGCTCGATCCCGAAGGACGCGGCGTGGCTGACGCGATTCTTCAAGCGGGACCTGGAGCAGGGCGCGATCGAGAACCCGCTCGAAATCAGCGACGTATGGCCGGAGAACTACTCGGCCAACTCGGCGCTCAAGGTGTGGGCCGCGAAGTTCGCCGCGCGCCACCCGAACGTGGTCGTGCTCGATCTGTCGTCGTTCAAGTGCGGCCACGACGCGCCGACCTACGGCCTCATCGATTCCATCATTTCCGCCTCGGCGACGCCGAGCTCGGCGCTGCACGATATCGACGCCAACAAGCCGGGCGGCTCGATCAAGATCCGCATCAAGACCTACGCGCATGCGTTGAATCTGTACCAGGAGCAGCTCGAGGACCTGGCGCGCAAAAAGCACGATCTGCGCCAGCGCATCGACCACAAGCGCCTGGAGTTGCTGCAACTCAAGCAGCGGCAGATCCAGGCGCGTCGCCAGGCCGATCCGGAAATGGCCCGGCAGATCGCGGCGCTGAGCGACCGGATCGCGCAATACCGGGTCGAGCCGTCAGCAGCGCCCGAGTCCGCCCCCATGCCCGCGGTTGCGGCCATGGGCGGGCGCCGGGTCATTCCCATCGCCGCGCAACGGTAGCGCGGCGTTGCTTCACGTTTCAGGGCAAGAGGAGAGCAGACATGCAGGCTCAGAGGACCGCTCACAACGTTACGCCGCTGCCGTTGCATGCGGCGCACGACTCGCTGGCCGACATCGAAGCGGAGCTGGCGCGCCTGGAAGCCGAGGAGCGCGAGCAGCCCGGCGCCGGGAACGGCAAAAGCCACTGGCGCGACGAAGTGCCGCGGCACTTCGTCGCCAGCCAGCGCGCGCACACGACCGTGTTGTGCGGCGGGCTGACCATGGCGCAGGATCGGCTGATCGAGGCGGCGCTCACCGGGCTGGGCTATCACATCAAGCACCTCGACGTGCCGGATAACGATGCGCTGCGCTTCGGCAAGGAGTTCGGCAACCGCGGCCAGTGCAACCCGACCTATTTCACCGTGGGCAACCTGGTGAAGCACCTCACCTGGCTGCGCGACGAGCAGAACATTCCCGCGCAGGAGATCGTGGACAAATACCTTTTCGTCACCGGCGGCGCCTGCGGCCCGTGCCGCTTCGGCATGTACGTCACCGAGTACCGCAAGGCGCTGCGCGACGCCGGCTTCGACGGCTTTCGCGTGCTGTTGTTCCAGCTCCAGGGCGGCCTCAAGCAGGCGACCGGCGACAAGCCCGGGTTCGATTTCGGCCCGCGCTTTTTCATCAAGCTCATCCAGACGGTGATGATCGGCGATGTGCTGAACCTCATCGGCTACCGCCTGCGTCCCTATGAAATCACGCCCGGCGCCACCGACGCGGCGCTCGATCGCTGCCAGGCGCTGCTCGACGCAGCGTTCAGAAACCGGCGCGCCCTGGTGCCGGTGCTGCTCAAATGCCGGCGCGAGCTCTCGAAGGTCGCGATCGACCGCGCCAGCGTGAAGCCAAAAGTCGCCATCATCGGCGAATTCTGGGCGATGACCACCGAGGGCGACGGCAACTACCGGCTGCAGCGTTTTCTCGAACAGGAAGGCGCCGAAGTCGACGTCCAGCCGGTGACCAACTGGCTGCTGTACATGATTTGGTGGGAGATCCACGCCGAGCGCGAGCGCCTGCGCGCGGGCGCAACCGATCCGAACGCGGCGCGCCGATTGCTGCTCCGGCTGAAGATCGCCGACAAAATATCGCGCGCCATCTTCAACGCGTACGCGCGCCTGCTCGGGCTCGCGCGCTATCAGTTGGGCGATATGAAGGCCATTGCCGAGGCCGCGCGCGAGCACTACAACCTCGAGGTGGGAGGCGGCGAGGGCCACATGGAAGTCGGCAAGTTCGTCCTCAAGGCTAGGCAGCGCAAGGCGACCCTGGTCGTGTCGGTCAAACCCTTCGGCTGCATGCCGTCCTCCGGCGTGTCCGACGGCGTGCAGTCGTACGTCGTCGAGCGCCACCCGCAGACGCTGTTCCTGCCGATCGAGACCAGCGGCGACGGCGCGGTCAACGTCTACTCCCGCGTGCAGATGATGCTGTTCAAGGCGCGCGCGGCGGCGCAGCAGGAGGTTGCGCAGGCCGAGGCCGAGACCGGTATTACGGCTACGCAGGCGCAGGTTTTCGCCGCGCGGCTGCCGTGGCTCGCACGCACGCTCTACCATCCGCCACACTCCTACCGCGCGAGCACCACGGCCGCGAATTTCCTCTACGCCGTCGCGCGCTGGCGCCGCCGACTCCCGTGGCTCGCTGGTCCGGCCCCGGATGCAGCGGAAACATCAAACTTAACCCGGGTTTAACAGCCATCAAAAACTAATCATATAAAACAGGCGCTTGGCGCGTACTGGTGTTTTTAGTCGTGCTTTTTCGTGTTTTTTGGTCGTCAGTTGATCAGTTTTTTCGTACCTCCTGGAGCAGGGTTGAGCGCCAGGGCCGGGTAGATTTTCATCAACGCGGGCTCGGCAGCCGTTGATTTGCGCACATGGATCGTGCGCCCGTCCTTGCGACGCAGGCTGGCCGTGACGCGGCGCTGTACGGACAGCGTCGTCCGCAGACTTGCCCACGAATCGTTGGTGCCGGCTGCCTTGAGCTGGCGTTTTTCATCACGAGGTTTGTGCAAGCCGTCGACGATCTTCTGCCATCCCGCCTCGAACGCTTGCGTGAAGCGCGTCACTATCGCCGTCTCCTTTGCCTCGCGCGTGGGCGAATGGCAATACAGCCGAAGCTCCTTGCCGTCGGCGCTGAGCACCTTGTGCAGGTGCAGCGGCAATCAATATTGCCGTGACAAATCCCTCGTAATCGATACAAACGCCAAATGATCTTTGCTTGATTCGCGATTCAACAACAGCATCACACGGCGCTATACTGGCCGAGCCGACCCGAATCGAGGATGGAGACGATGGAGATCATCCGCAAGAACGGCCCCGCTGCGAGGGCTGCGGTGCTGGACGACTATGAGGTGGTCCGAACCAGCTTCGACTGGCAGACCGTGCGGGGCGCGCTCGATGGCCTGCCGGACGGTGGGCTCAATGTCGCGCACGAGGCGCTGGATCGCCATGTCGCGGCCGGGCATGGCAATCGGGTCGCAATCCGCTGGCTGGGCCGCTCGGGTGAGCGCAGGCTGTTCTCCTACGCGGCGCTGAGCGAGGCGAGCGCGCGTTTCGCCAGCGCCCTGGCAACGCTTGGCGTGGCGCGTGGCGATACCGTGTTCGTGCTCGCCGGCCGGATTCCCGAGCTTTACGTCGCGATTCTCGGTGCGCTGAAACACGGCTGCATCGTCAGCCCGCTGTTCTCGGCCTTCGGCCCGGAACCGGTTGCGACCCGCATCGGCATCGGGCAGGGGCGGGTGTTGGTCACCACCGCCAGTCTCTACCGGCGAAAGGTCGCCCCGGTGCGCGACGGGCTCGATTCGCTGCGTCATGTGCTGCTCGTGCGTGACGACGACGAACCCGAACTGCCGCCGGACACGCTCGAACTCGCGCCCTTGCTCGACGCCGCGTCTGCCGACTACACCATCGCCCCGACCGCGCCCGAGGATCCCGCGCTGCTGCATTTCACCAGCGGCACCACCGGCAAGCCCAAGGGGGCGCTGCATGTGCATGAGGCGGTAGTCGCCCATCTGGCCACCGGGCGCTTCGCACTCGATCTCGGTGCAGACGACGTGTTCTGGTGCACCGCCGATCCCGGTTGGGTGACTGGCATGTCCTACGGCATCATCGCGCCGCTGGTCATTGGCGCGACGCTGGTCGTCGACGAAGCGGACTTCGACGCCGAGCGCTGGTACCGGATACTCGAGGACGAGGGCGTGAGCGTGTGGTACACCGCACCGACCGCGATCCGCATGATGATGCGCGGCGGCACGACCGGCGCGCGGGCGCACCGCTTCGATAAGCTGCGCTTCATCGCCAGCGTCGGCGAGCCGCTCAACCCGCAGGCGGTGACCTGGGGTGTGGAGGCTTTCGGCTTGCCGATCCACGATAACTGGTGGCAGTCCGAGACCGGCGGCATCATGATTGCCAACTACGCCTCCATGGACATCCGCCCCGGTTCCATGGGCAAACCGCTGCCCGGCATCGAGGCGACGATTCTGCGCCATCTGCCCGAGGGGGGCGTCGAGCCGGTGGTCGAACCCGACGTCGAGGGTGAGCTTGCGTTGCGCAAGGGCTGGCCGTCGATGTTCCGGGCCTATCTGCGCGAGGACGAACGCTACGCGAAGTGCTTCGTCGGCGACTGGTACCTCACCGGCGATCTCGCCCGTCGCGATGCCGATGGCTACTTTTGGTTCGTCGGTCGTGCCGACGATGTCATCAAGTCGGCCGGCCACCTGATCGGCCCGTTCGAGGTCGAATCCGCGCTGATGGAGCACCCGGCGGTGGCCGAAGCCGGGGTCATTGGCAAGCCCGACCCTACGGTCGGCGAGGTCGTCAAGGCCTTTGTCGCCTTGAGGCCCGGTTTTGAAGCCTCGGACGCGCTGCGCCGTGAGTTGCTCGGTTTCGCACGCAAGCGCCTCGGTCCGGCGGTCGCACCCAAGGAGATCGACATCCAGGCCACGCTGCCCAAGACCCGCAGCGGCAAGATCATGCGCCGGCTGCTCAAGGCGCGCGAACTCGGCCTGCCGGAAGGCGATACCTCGACGCTGGAGCAATCGTCATGATCACCCCCAATTTCGATCCGAACATGATCACCGAGGTCTTCGACGCCGCAAGCGCACGCGCGGCGCTGTGGCAGATGGTGCGCATCCGGCGTTTCGAGGAGAAGTGCGCCGAGCTCTACAGCGCTGGCAAGATCCGCGGTTTCCTGCATCTCTACATCGGCGAAGAGGCGGTCGCCGCCGGCGCGATGCCGGCGCTGCGCGACAGCGACCATGTACTCGGCACCTATCGTGAGCACGGTCACGCGCTTGCGCGTGGCGTGCCGGCGAACACCGTGATGGCCGAGATGTATGGCAAGCAGGAGGGTTGCAGCCGGGGCCGGGGCGGGTCGATGCACTTGTTCGACATCGAGCGCGGCTTCTTCGGCGGCAACGCGATCGTCGCCGGCGCCATGCCGCTCGCGGTCGGCTTCGCGCTCGCCGACCGGCTCGCCGGCAGGGACGATGTCACCGCGTGCTTCTTCGGCGAAGGCGCGATGGCCGAGGGCGAGTTTCACGAATCGGCCAATCTCGCAGCGCTGTGGGGGCTGCCGGTGCTGTTCCTGTGCGAGAACAACTATTACGCCATGGGCACCGCACTCAAGCGCTCCCAGTCGCAGAGCGACTTGTGCGTAAAGGCCGCAAGCTACCGCATGAAGGTGATGGCGGTCGACGGCATGGACGTGGTTGCGGTCGCCGGGGCGATGCGTGAAGCGGTCGCGTACGCGCGCGAAGGCCGGGGGCCGGTGTTCGTCGAGTTCCGCACTTACCGTTTCTGTGCCCATTCGATGTTCGATCCGGAGCTGTATCGGGACAAGGAAGAGGTCGAACGCTGGAAGAAGCGCTGCCCGATCGCCCTGTTCGAGAAGGCGGCTGGCGAAGCCGGCCTGCTCCCTCAGGGTGCGCTCGAGGCGATCGAAGCCGAGGTGGCCGCCGAGGTCGACGCGGCCGTGGCCTTTGCCGAGGCAGGCACCTGGGAGCCAGTCGAGCGGCTCGAGGACGATGTCTACGCGCGCAATGCGCCGATCGAGCGGCCCATGGCCCCGGCCGAGGGCGGGATGCGCCGCATCACCTATCGCGACGCCCTGCGCGAGGGGCTGATCGCCGCGCTCGAGCGTGACGAAAGAGTCTTTTTGCTTGGCGAGGACGTCGGCCGCTACGGCGGCACCTACGCGGTCAGCAAGGGTTTGCTCGAGCGCTTCGGCGAGGCGCGGATCCGCGACACGCCCCTGTCCGAGTCTGGCTTCACCGGCGCCGGCATTGGTGCTGCACTCAACGGCATGCGACCGGTGGTCGAGATCATGACGGTGAACTTCAGCCTGCTCGCGCTCGATCAGATCATGAACAACGCCGCGACCCTGCGCCACATGTCCGGCGGGCAATGCTCGGTGCCGGTGGTGATCCGCATGACCACCGGCGGCGGTCGCCAACTCGCGGCCCAGCATTCGCGCAGCCTCGAGGGCTGGTACGCGCACATCCCGGGCTTGCGCATCCTCGCGCCGGCCACTCATGAAGACGCACGCGGCATGCTGCTCGCGGCACTGGAAGACCCTGACCCTGTGCTGATCTTCGAGCACGCCCTGCTGCTCGGCGTGGAGGGCGAAGTGCGTGGCGAGCCGGTCGCGGTGGATATCGACCATGCCGCGATTCGCCGCGAGGGCCGCGACATCAGCCTGGTCACTTATGGAGGCATGCTGCAAAAGACGCTCGCCGCGGCCGAACAACTGGCCACCGAGGGCATAGACGCCGAGGTGCTCGACCTGCGCAGCCTGCGCCCGCTCGATGACGCGGCCATCGTCGCCACGGTGAGCAAAACGCATCGTATGCTGGTCATCGACGAGGGCTGGAAGAGCGGCAGCCTGTCCGCCGAGATCGCGATGCGGGTGTGCGAGCAGGCCTTCTACGAGTTGGACGCGCCACCGCAACGCGTGTGCAGCCGGGAAGTGCCGGTGCCCTACGCAAAACATCTCGAGGATGCCGCGATCCCGCAGGTCGAGGACATCGTCTTGGCGGTGCGAAAAATGTTCGGAAAGGGATGACCGCCATGTCCGACTTCACGATGCCCTCGCTCGGGGCCGACATGGAAAACGGCACCTTCGTCGAATGGCTGGTCGCACCCGGTGACACGGTGAAGCGCGGACAGGTGGTGTGCGTGGTCGAGACGCAGAAGGGTGCGGTCGAAGTCGAGATCTGGACCGACGGTGTGGTCGAGGCCCTGATCGCCGAACCGGGCGAGAAGATCCCGGTGGGCGGGGTGATGGCGAACATCCGGGTGAAGGGTGAGAAACACGCCGCGCGCGACGTGGTCCCCGGGCAGCCGGCGACGCCCGGTGTGCCGCTGTCCGAAACCCAAGCCCCGGAGCGCCGCGCGCCCTCCCCCCAGGCCGCTGAGCCGCTGCAGCCCGCTACCCGCTTGCGCATCACCCCGGCCGCGCGACGTCGTGCCGAAGCCCTGGGCGTCGACCCGGCCACAGCATCGGCGACCGGGGCGGATGGCGCGATCACGCTGGCCGACGTCGAGCATGCGGCCGCCCGCCGTCCGGCCCCGCAAGCTCCATCGAAGCCAGGCATGAAGGACGATGTCGAGGCCCGACGCCGCGCGATGCGCGAGGCGATCGCGGCCGCGATGAGCCTGTCCAATCGCGAGATCCCGCACTACTACCTCGGCACCACGATCGACGTGGCGCCGGCGCTGGCCTGGCTGGAAGCGCACAATACCGGGCTGCCGACCGCCGGGCGGGTGTTGTTCGCGGTGCTGCAGCTGCGGGCGGTGGCGTTGGCCTTGCGCGAGGTGCCGGCGCTCAACGGCTGGTACGAGAACCGCGTCTTCCGGCCTGCCGACGCCTGTCACATCGGCGTCGCGATCGCGTTGCGTGGTGGCGGGCTGGTCGCGCCCGCGCTGCGCGATGCCGACCGGCTGCCGATCGACAGGATGATGACGGCGCTCGCCGACCTGCTCCGGCGGACCCGTGCCGGGCAGCTGCGCAGCTCGGAACTCAGCGAGACCTCGATCACCGTGACCAACCTCGGCGATCTTGGCGTCGAGACCGTGCAGGGCGTGATCTATCCGCCGCAGGTGGCGCTGGTCGGTTTCGGCCGCATCACCGAAAAGCCCTGGGCCGAAAACGGCCGCCTTTTCGCCACCCGCTGCGTGCACGCCTCGCTCGCCGCCGACCATCGGGTCACCGACGGCGCGATCGGCGCGCGCTTTCTCGCGCGCGTGGCCGACTTTCTCAGCCGACCGGAGGCCTTATGGCAAGACTGAGCCACGACGACATCCGCGCCATCGTCATCGACTGCGTGGGCGAAATCGCCCCCGAGGCGGACTTCGACGCGCTGAAACCCGAGCGCCCGTGGCGCGAGCAGCTCGAGATTGACTCCTTCGACTTCCAGAACTTGCTCGCGGCGATCGAGGCGCGTGCCGGCGTGACGGTGCCGGAGACCGATTACGCAAAGCTCGCGCTGTTCGACGAGATGCTCGATTACCTTGCAGCGCGTCAGCCGGGGTGACTGTTCGCTCGACTGCGCGCCATCCCGACCCGCCATACCAGTGGAATTGCGAACAGGGTCGGCAGCAGGAAAAGAAGCCAGGCGAGCGCGCGCAGTTGTTCGGTCGCCGCTCGTCGGCTGCGGAAGAAGCCGAACAATTGCGACGAACCGCCAAAGTCCAGATCGCGGGCCTGCGCCAGCCTGAGGCGGAGGTCGCCGGTGAGGTCCGGCTCGAACTGCCGGGCGCAAGGGTCGCGATTGCGCCGCCGGCGGCGATGGCTCGCCACCGGTCGCAGTCGGGTCAATCTGCTGCCGGGATGATCTCGCCTTCGAGCACCTTGTCGTCGCCGCTGTAGATCGCGACCTTGCCGAGGTGGAAGATCACTTCCATGCAGGTTTCCACGCCGGCCATCGGCCCGTCTTTCCATTCGCGGCAATACTCGCCCGCGTCATCCACCCACCAGCGTCCGGTTCTTCCGGCACTGTCGCTGAGGCTGCCGTCCCGTCCGAAGTCCAAAGTATAAGGCGTGCCAGCGCGGATGTAGATGCCCTTGAAAGTGGCGCCGGCGAGGCGCGTCTCGAGGGACGTGGGGGCGTCAGCTTCGGCGTGAAGCGCAGCGCTGCCGAAGGCAGTCGCGATTGTCGCCAGGAGCAGCAGGGTCTTGAGCGATTTCATCGTCCGGTTTCCTTATCAGTGGATACTGGAATATGATTCCACGGGTTTGTTCGTTCGCCCTTGCGCTCGATCAAGCGGTCGCATGGATCGCGAAGCCGGCACTGCATCCATTCATTTCCATCAACGGTCGGACGCCAATGAGTCAGAATAACCCCGAAGACGCTGCCACCGTCGAGCTGCGAGACCAGACTGAACGCGATGCCGCCGCGGCGGAGCCATCGAGTACGCTCGTCGAGCGCAAGCGCCCCTTTAGCTTCAAGGACATGCAGCTTGCGGTTGGCGACCGCCTGCAGGTTCAGTTTCCAGACCACCTGCAGGTGCCGCGTACCTACGTCCGCCTGCTTGGCCACATGGACAAAGTGAGCTTCATCGTCAGTGCGCCGGTGCACAAGGGTTTGCGTGTTCCGCTGCTCGCGAACGAGCCCCTTGTCGTTCGTGTCTTCACCCGGCAGAGCGCATTCCTGTTCAATGCCTCGGTGCTGCGTGTGTGCCGGTTGCCGTTCGATTACCTGCATCTGAGCTTCCCGAACGAGATCAACGGTACCGTCATTCGCAAGGCCACCCGGGTGCGTGCGTCTTTCCCGGTCGAAGTCGCCGTCGGGAATGCGGCGGCAGGCGAGGGGGCTGAAATCGCGAACATCAGCGCGTCCGGTGTTCTGGTGACTGCCCCGGTGGCGCTCGGTAAAAAGGGTAATGTCACGCGCTTGCGTTTCATGCTCAACGTGCATGGTTGCGAGAGCCCGATCGAACTCGACGCCTATCTGCGTTATCTCGACTTGTCCGCGGCGGCTCCGGATGCCGGCGAGGCGAGTTATCAGCATGGGTTCGAGTTCGTCGAGCCGGAGGCTGAGACGCTGATGCTGATCAAGGGTTTCGTCTACCAGCAAATCATCGAGCGCCCATACGCCCTGATCTGAGCGTTTGGTCGGCTCACCTGCGTGTGCCAAGCTGCGCCCAGAACCCACCAAAACAGGGTTGAACCGTTTTTTGCACCAAAGCAGCACATTTTTTTGCGCTAAATCAGTGCATCCAGTTCAAAAATGGCTCACAATCAGCGGGTTTGCCGCCGACGGGCGGATTTTTTTGGCCTTTTTTTTGATCCGGAGTCTCTACCATGCGCTACAAAACGCTCGAAGAATTCATGGCCTACGTCGCAGACCGCAACCCAGGCCAGCCCGAGTTCATCCAGGCGGTAGAGGAAGTAATGGCCAGTCTGTGGCCGTTCATCTCAGAGAATCCCCGCTATGCCGAGCATGCGATTCTCGACCGGCTGGTCGAGCCCGAGCGCATCATCCAGTTTCGCGTGTCGTGGCTGGACGATGCCGGCGAGGTGCATGTCAATCGCGGTTTCCGTATCCAGCACAGTTCCGCAATCGGTCCCTACAAGGGCGGCCTGCGCTTCCATCCCTCGGTCAATCAGTCGGTGCTCAAATTCCTTGCGTTCGAGCAGACCTTCAAGAATGCGCTGACCACCCTGCCGATGGGTGGCGGCAAGGGCGGCTCCGACTTCGACCCCAAGAGCAAGAGCCCGCGCGAAGTGATGCGCTTCTGCCAGTCCTTCATCACCGAATTGTATCGCCACATCGGCTCCGACACCGACGTGCCGGCCGGTGACATCGGCGTGGGTGGTCGTGAGGTCGGCTTCATGACCGGCATGATGAAGAAGCTTTCCAACAAGGCTGACTGCGTATTCACCGGTAAGGGCTTGTCCTTTGGTGGCTCGCTGATCCGGCCGGAGGCGACCGGTTACGGTACGGTCTATTTCGCCGAGGAAATGCTCAAGCACGCCGGCCGTTCGATGAAGGGCATGAAGGTGGCGGTATCGGGCTCGGGCAACGTGGCCCAGTATGCGATCGAGAAGGCCATGGAACTCGGCGCAATCATCGTGACCTGCTCGGATTCCAGCGGCACGGTCATCGACCCGGAAGGCTTCACGCCGGAGAAGCTTGAGGTGCTGATGGACGTCAAGAATATCCACTACGGCCGTGTCAACGAGTATGCCGAGCGCCTCGGTCTCGAGTTTCGCGTGGGTGAGCGGCCGTGGTCGGTGCCCGTCGAGATTGCGCTACCGTGCGCCACCCAGAACGAGCTGGACGACGACGATGCCCGTGCCCTGGTGAAGAACGGCGTGGTGTGCGTGGCTGAAGGCGCCAACATGCCGAGCACTGCTGAAGCAGTCGAGATATTCGAGGCCAACGGCGTGCTGTATGTGCCGGGCAAGGCCAGTAACGCCGGCGGTGTGGCGACCTCTGGCCTGGAGATGAGCCAGAATGCGATGCGCATCTCCTGGACCCGTGAGGAAGTCGACGGCCGCCTGCTGGAGATCATGCAGGGCATCCACCGCATGTGCCTGCAGTACGGCACCCGCCCGGACGGCACCGTCAACTACTCGGACGGCGCCAACATTGCTGGTTTCGTCAAGGTTGCCGACGCGATGCTGGCCCAGGGCGTGGTCTGAGCCCCTGGTATCTGCCAGCAACAGGAAAAGCCGGGGTCTCCAAGGTTTTTTTTCGTTAGCTGCAGACCGAAGGCCCTGGGTTTCCAGTTCCAGACTGGGTGGCATCTCGGGTCGACGTGGCTGGGCGGGCGCCATACTCATGATGTGAGGCAATTTAGCCTGAATGGAATGTTCCGGAAAGCGTCCGAGAACGCAATGCATGGGTGGACGGCCGTCAGCCAGCCCCCTCGCGCGCCGTCGTGTCGCATTGCAGCAGTGGTATGACATACTTGAAGCCATGCTGTGGAATATCGAAACTTCAGCTGTCGGTTCAGCGGCGAGGGCCATTCGGGCGATGGCGTTGGTGTGCTTGCTCGTTCTGGTTGGCGCCTCCGGCGCGCTCGCCTCCGACACCCGTGCGGAGATGCATGTCTTCTGGGCGGTGGACTGTCCCCATTGCGCCAACCAGAAACCCTTTTTGCGCGAGTTGCAGGAGAAGCATCCGGCACTTGTGATTCACGACTACGAGATCTCGCGCACCAGTGAGCATCATCGTCGTTTCATCGACATGGCGCTGGAGCACGGCATCGAACCGGGCTCGGTGCCCACGGTGTTCGTCGCCGGGCGCGCCTGGATCGGGGACTCGCCGCAAATCAGGCGCGAGATCGAAATCGCGGCCGCCTGGGCGATCGGCGCGATGTCCTCCGGCGATCAGGCCGAAGTTCCGGCGCCACAACCGCCCCGGCAAGCAACCCGCCTGCCCGGCGGGCTGGATCCGGCGCGGGACTCCATCGTGCTCACCACCTTGCTGATCGCCTTCGTCGACGGCTTCAACCCGTGTTCGCTGTGGGTGCTCACGCTGCTGCTCGGCCTGGTCATTCACTCCGGCTCGCGCGGTCGCATTGCGCTGGTTGGCGTCACCTTTCTCACGACCACCTCACTGATCTACGGCGCTTTCATCGCCGGAGTGTTCAGCGTGCTGGCCTTCATTCTCTACCTGAACTGGGTGCAGTGGCTGGTGGCGGCCTTTGCGCTTGTCTTCGGGATGGTCAACGTGAAGGACTACTTCTGGTATCGGCGCGGACCGTCCTTTAGCATCGCCGAAAGCCACAAGCCGGGAATATACAGGGGCATTCGCAGCCTGACCGACCGTCGGCTCGGGGGGCTTGGGCTGCTCTTCGCGACCGTCGTCATGGCTTCCGGCATCGCGCTGGTCGAGCTGCCATGCACCGCCGGCTTTCCGGTGGTATGGAGCGGCATCGTCGCGGATCGCGGCATTTCCGGGGCTGCATTCGTGCTGTTGCTGGCGCTGTACCTGCTGGTGTACCTGTCGGTCGAGCTCGTGATCTTCCTGGTCGCCCTGATGACGCTGCGCATGCAGCGCTTCGAGGAACGGCACGGCCGCGCGCTGAAACTGATTGGCGGCATGGTCATGGTCGCGCTGGCAGTCGTGCTGGTCGTGGCTCCGGATCTGATGAATGACTTGTCCGGCTCGGTCGCGGTCTTTGGTGCCGCACTGCTCGCCGCAGGGTTGGTCATGATGCTGGATCGGCTGCGGTCTTCACGTTGATACGCGGGTCGGCCTGCTATGCTGAAACTGTTTCCTCACCAGGGCGAACCATGACGAAAAATCGCTCAAGCGCGCTTCGCGCCGGCTTTTTTATCCTGGGTGCCGCGGCCATCCTGGGTTTCTCGGCCCCACTCGTGGCGCGGGGTGACGCGACGAGTGCAGCCGTTCAGCCCGAGGCCGCGTCGGGTGTCGAAGTCAAGGCTGGCTGGGCAAGTACGCGCTTCGCGGTTGCCGCGGCCAACCCGCTGGCGACCGAAGCCGGTCACCGGATTCTCCTCGCCGGCGGCTCGGCGGTGGATGCCGCGATCGCGGTGCAGATGGTGCTGACCCTGGTGGAGCCCCAGTCCAGCGGCATCGGTGGCGGTGCGTTCCTGCTGCATTTCGATGGCGCTGAAGTCTCCGCCTGGGACGGGCGCGAAACCGCGCCGGCAAGCGTGACCGAGACCCTGTTCCTGGATGCCGAAGGCCAGCCGCTGCTCTTTATCGAGGCGGCTGCGAGCGGGCGCTCGGTGGGCGTGCCCGGCGTGTTGCGCATGCTCGAGGCGGCCCATCGCGAGCATGGCCGGCTACCGTGGCCGGCGCTGTTTGCGCCGGCGATCGAACTCGCGGAGCGTGGTTTCGCAGTGAGCGACCGACTGCACACCATGCTCGCGGCCGACCCCGCCTTGCGCGACGATGCCGCGGCCGCCGCCTTTTACTTCGATTCCTTCGGCGAGCCCTGGCCGGTCGGCCATGTGCTGGCCAACCCTGCGCTCGCGGCAATCCTGCGGGAGATTGCCGCCCATGGCGCCGACGCCCTGCACTCCGGTCCGATCGCGCGCGACATCGTCGCCCGGGTGGTCGCGCACCCACGGGGCGCCGGCCGCCTGTCCGAGCAAGATCTTGCCGACTACCACCCAGTGCGGCGCGACCCTCTATGCACCGACTGGCGCCGCTACCGGGTGTGCGGATTTCCCCCGCCTTCGTCCGGGCATCTCGCCGTGATGCAGATCGTGGGCGTGCTCGACAACCTGCCGGCGGAGTCCGGCGCCCTGGACGGCGACCTGCCTTCTGCCGCGTGGCTGCACGGCTTCCTTGAAGCGGCGCGGTTGGCTTTCGCCGACCGCGCGCTGTATGTCGCCGACCCCGATTTCGTCGCCGCGCCCGGTGGCGACTGGCGCACCCTGCTGGCGCCGGCCTATCTGAGTGAGCGTGCCAGCCTGATCGGCGAGCAGAGCATGGGCCGGGCCGAAGCCGGCGACCCAGCGCCGGCAACCGTCCGATGGGCGCCCCAGGCCGATCAGACGGCCTACGGTACCAGCCACATCAGCATCGTCGATCCCTTCGGCAATGCCCTGGCGATGACCACCACCATAGAGGCTGCCTTTGGCTCGCGCATCCTCGCCGATGGCGGCACCGGCCTCGCCGGCGGCTACCTGCTGAACAACGAACTTACCGACTTCTCCTTTCGTCCGCGTGACGAGGCCGGGGTGCCGATCGCAAACCGGGTAGAGGGCGGCAAGCGTCCGCGCTCGAGCATGAGCCCGACTCTGGTGTTCGACGCCGGCAGCGGCGAGCTGCTCGCCAGCCTGGGCTCGCCGGGCGGTGCCGCGATCATCCATTACACCGCGCGTGCGCTGTGGGCGATGTTCGACTGGGGGCTCGACGCCCAGCGCGCGCTCGACCTGCCACACGCGATCACCCTCGGCGGGCCTGTGTTCATGGAAGAGGGGCGCTGGCCGGAAGCGACCCTCGAGGCCTTGCGCGCCCGTGGCCACGAGGTCAGCGAGCGCGAACTGACCAGTGGCCTGCAGGCGATCCGGCGGACCGCCGACGGCTGGTTCGGCGGCGCCGATCCGCGGCGCGAGGGTGTGGTGATGGGGGAGTGATGGCGGGTTCCGGGGAGCTCGCAGAAAGTGCGTTTTTCGCGGCTTACGCCGCTCCCACAGGTAATGGACGCGCACTGGGCAACACGGTCGCCATTGTGTGCGGGAGCGCCGTAAGGCGCGAAACGCCTGTGTGTGTCACAGTGAAACCTTGGCTGCCGGACCTCGGAAGTCGCGATGGACGAGCTTGCCAGCCCGTGTTTTTCGCGCCGTCACGGCTGCGGCACCCGCGCTGCGCGTCCTTGCGAGAAATCCGCGCTGCAGTCTGTCGGGTTTGAGCGATCGTCGCGAACCGAGTGGGAAAGCGAGGCCAGATCCGGCCGATTTTGAGGCGCATACTGGTCCTGTGCAACGAAAAAGCGGGCAGTTATTGAGTGCCTTGGCCCACAGGCGCAGCAGGTCAACCTCAAGTCCCACAGGCTGCTAGAATCGAGCGAGCTTTCCGAACCCCTTTCAGCAGATGGCCATAAACGACTTCAAGCGCAACGAAAAGCTCTACCAGATCGCGCTGCGGCGAGACTGGACGTATTCACTCAAGCTCGCCGCGATCGGTTTCGTCTTTGGCGTGCTGCTGATTCCCGCGCTGCTCGCCGGTGATTCGGACCTGTATCCGCTAAGCCGCACGGTGTCCTTCGTCGCCTGGGTGTTCAGCCTTGGCTTCGTTGGCATCGCCGTCTATCGTTTTTACGTGCAACGCAGCGGAAGACAGAGGGAGCAGAGGGAGCAGAGGGAGCAGAGGGAGCAGAGGGAGCAGAGGGAGCAGAGGGAGCAGAGGGAGGGCAAATGACAGCCGATTCTCCAGCAGCAGTGGGTGCTGGCGATGCGCTTATCATCGTCGATGTGCAGAACGACTTTCTCCCAGGCGGTGCCCTCGGGGTGGCCGACGGTGACCACGTCGTGGTGCCGTTGACACGGCTCGCCGCGCGCTTCGCCGAACTCGGATTGCCGGTGTTCGCCACCCGCGACTGGCACCCGTAGATCATCGCCATGCTCATCGACATCTACGACACCGAGACCACAGCCGAAAAGCTCGTCGGCTTCGCGCAACGCCTCGCCAACGAGGGCATCGACATCCAGGCGGTGAGGCTGGACGGCGGCGATCTCGGGGAGCATGCGCGCAAGGTGCGTGCGATCCTGGACGCCGGTGGTCTGCAGTACATGTGTATTTTTGCCAGCGGCAATCTCGACGAGTACCGCGTGCGCGAGCTGGTCGCAGCCGGCGCGCCAATCGACGGCTTCGGTGTCGGTACCCGCATGAACACCCCGGCCGACCATTCTTATTTCGACTGTGCCTGCAAGCTGCAGGAGTACGCCGGGCAGGCGCGTCGCAGGCGCTCCGAGGGCAAGGCCACCTGGCCCGGTCGCAAGCAGGTCTGGCGGCGCTACGACGACGCAGGCAGGATCGCTGCTGACACGCTGATCACGCTCGGCGATGACGGCAGTGGCACTGCCTTGCTCGAACCGGTCATGCGCGATGGCCGCCGTCTCGAACCCGCGAGCGCAACCGTGCCGGTGAGGGTTTCGCCCGCGCTGACCGCCCTGACCGAAACCGTCGATTGGCGTCTCCACTGGTAAACATGGCCGAATATCCCGCCGAGCTGATTCAGCAGCGCTACCTCTTCGACGGAACGCAGGTGACAATCCGGCCGATCCGTGCCGAGGATGCGAACCTCGAGCAGGATTTCGTGCGTGGCCTGTCGCGCGAATCCCGTTATGCGCGCTTCATGGCGACGGTCAACGAGTTGTCGCCCGCCAAGCTTCGATATTTCACCGAGATCGATTACGACCGCCACATGGCGCTGGTCGCCATCGTGGAGCGCGATGGCGCCGAGGAGGAAATCGCGGTTGCCCGCTATGTGGTGGGGTCCGACGGCGAAACCTGCGAGTTCGCCGTGGTGGTCGGCGATGCGTGGACAGGCTCTGGGGTTGCCGGCATGCTCATGCACGCGCTGTTTGACGCCGCCACCCGACGGGGTCTGGCGGCAATGGAAGGATTCGTGCTGGCCTCCAACCACAAGATGCTCAGGTTCGCCCGCCAGCTCGGCTTCCGGCTGGAGCCGGTGCCCGGTCAAGCCGAGACGGTGCGGGTGGTTCGTCCGCTCGCGGCACCGGACGTAAGCGCCGGTCTCAGCGCCGCAGGAAGCGCATCCACGCAGCGATGTTGAGCAGCGCCATGAGCGACTGCCCGACGTAGGTCAGCGCCGCAGCTTCGAGGATGCGGCGCGCGTGCGGGTAGTCGTCCTCATGCAGATAGCCACCGCTTTCGAGCATCGGCATCGCGCGGCGGAAGCTGGCGTCGAACTCGGTCGGCAGGGTGACCAGGTGCACCAGTGCCGCAAGTCCCATCGACAGCAGGCCGGCGACCACGAACATCAGGCCGGGTGCCGGATGGCGGGCGATGACGGTGATGAAGGGCACCGCGACCATCATCATCGCGCCCAGGCGCTGGCCTACCATGGCGATGCGCACGAGATGCTCGCGCATCGCCAGCGGGGCGTAGCCGTTGGCGTGCTGCACCGCATGGCCGACCTCGTGCGCCGCGACCGTGATCGCGGTGAGCGAGCGTTCGTGGTAGTTGTGCGGCGACAGGCGCACTGCGCGGGCTTGCGGATCGTAGTGGTCGCCCAGTTTCTCGGAGAGCTCGACCGCGACGTCCTGCAAGCCGTGCTTGTCGAGCAACAGGCGCGCCAGCATCGAGCCGCTGCCGTAATAACGGTCAGCGGGTTGGCTGTATCGCTGCATCGTACGGCGCACCCACCAACCGGGCAGCCACACCGCAAGCATCAGGATGGGCAGGAGGAAGATCAGAAGTCGGGTCATGAACCTAGAAACCTCCGTTGGACATGTTCGAGTGTGTGTCTGGTGCGTTGCCTGGCAAGGCGCGACGACGCGGCATGGTCGCTCCCTGCGGGGAGGAGCAACGTGGCCAGGCGTGCAATCGGGCACGTAGCGGATTCACCCAGCGGGTGACCGTCGTCGAAAATGCACATCCCAAGCTCTGTAAGGCATTCAAGGTCATAGAAAGCGATCAACTGAGGTTTCTAGGATGATTGGTCAGGCGTATTGGGCTTCGTTGTGACCGCTTCGCGGTGGCCGGGTTTCACCGTGACCGCCATGGTGAATGAGAGCAGGCCCCAAGGTCATCATGAGAGCACCTTGCTCGCCTCTTCGACGATCGCGCCGCACAGCTTCGCCATCACCGGCGACTGGACCTGCCAGTGGTGCCAGTACAGGGTCACGTCCTCATATTTGTCCGGTGCGAGGTCGATCAGGCTGCCGTCGGCGAGTTGGTCCGCGACCTGCAACTCGGGGATGAAACCATAGCCCAGGCCCGCTGCCGTGACAGCGACGAAGCCCTCGGAAGAGGGCACGACATGGTAGGGGAACTGCCCCTTGTCGAGGCCGAAGTGGTGCAGCAAAAACGCCTCGTGCATGTCGTCATGGCGCCCGAAGACGATAGCCGGCGCGCGACCCAGCGCACTGCGGCCGAGTCCGCGTGGAAAGTAGCGGCGCCGAAACGCCTCGGAGCCGATGCAGCGGTAGCGCATCACGCCGATCCGCAAGGCCATGCAACCCCGCATCGGCTCCGCCCGCGTGCTGACGCAGCCCAGCACCTCGCCGCTTGCGAGCAGTGCATGGGTGTGGTCCTGGTCATCGAGCACACAGTCGAGCACCACGCCTTCCTGTGCCACCACCGAGGCCACCGCGGACCAGAACCAGGTCGCGAAGCTGTCGGCGTTGACGCCGATCGCGAGCCGAATCGCACCGCTGCCGCCACCGAGATGCAACGCACGGTCCGCTTCGGTCTGCAGCAGCCGCATCTGCGTCAGGTAGGGGAGAAGGCGCCTGCCGGCCGGGGTCGGTCGAACCGGTCGGGTGCGCATCAGCAAGACCTGCCCGAGATCGCTCTCGAGCTGGCGGATGCGCTGCGACACCGCGGACTGGGTCAGGGACAGGCTGCGCGCGGCCTGTTCGAAGCTGCCCTCCCTGACCACGGACTCGAAGGCGACGAAGCGGTTGTCTAGCATTAGATTGTCTAATCGGCATGGAGAAATATTAATTCTACTAAACAGTGGGGCTTCAGGAGGATAGATTTGGCGCTCCTCGCGCAATTGCTGCACCGCGGTTCCGGTTACCTGTGGGAGCGCCGTAAGGCGCGATTGGTGAGGTGCTCTGGGAAGCGCCAATCGCGCCTTACGGCGCTTTCACAGGCGTTTGTGAGCATCGGCGAGGTTCGAAGCGAATGATGTTGGTCAGGCCCGTGATGCCTGACCATGGACAAGAACAAGGGAGGGGTACATGTTGAGTCTCGAAATGGGTCGCGTCTTCTTCAGCGGCTTCCTGCTGAGCGTGGGCCTGATCATGGCGATCGGGGCGCAGAATGCCTATGTGCTGCGCCAAGGGCTGCGTCGCGAGCATGTCGGGGTGGCGGTGATGGTGGCGGCGCTTTGCGATGCGATGCTGATCATGATCGGGGTCGGCGGTTTCGGCGGGATCATCTCGGCCAATCCCGACTGGATGGCGGCGGCGCGCTATGGTGGTGCGGCCTTTCTCGTCTGGTATGGCGCACGGGCGATGCGCAATGCAATCCGTGGCAACTCGATGCCGCTCGACACGCAGCGCAGCGGTGGCCTGACGCGGCGCCAGGTGCTGCTCGCGGCGGTGGCGTTCAGCATCCTGAACCCGCATGCCTGGCTGGATACCGTCGTGCTCATCGGTTCGGTGGGCAGCCAGCAGGCCGAGGACGTGCGCCTGATCTTCGGCGCCGGTGCGGTCACCGCCTCCTTTGTGTGGTTTGTGACCCTGGGCTATGGCGCCCGGGTGCTCGCGCCGCTGTTCGCGCGGCCGGTCGCATGGCGGGTGCTCGACGCTCTGGTCGCCGTCATTCTGTGGACCATCGCGACCGTTTTGCTGTGGGGGTGAGTTGGGCCGGCGCGATCAGTGGGGCGTGGATTTCGGGATGAATCTGAAGCGTATCGGCGCCTCGGCGCGGGCGATGCGGCCGACCTCCAGCCCTCGCCAGCGCAAGTGGGTCCGGCCGTCCATGGCTGCCAGCAAGATGGCCTCATCCACCGACTGGCCGTGCTCGTCAGCGCAGGCTTCGATGAAGCTCGCAAGGTCGCGGCCATCGAGCTGTCCCGGGCCAGCCGGCGTGTCGAGCACAACGTTGCCTTCCTCGTCCATCCACGCCGACACCGGCTCGCCAGCCGGCCTGCCGGTGTGAGCGAATACATCACCGGCGGCGTCGAAGTGCAGCACCAGCGGCATGTATTCGAGCGTGACGAACACCTTTTGTGGACCGTTCTGGACGAACCAGGCGCCGTCTTCCCCGCAGGCGTAGTTCGCATCCAGCAGCTTGCGTAACCCGGGGTGGGCGACCGGTTCGCCCTGTAGCCGCCAGACGCCCCGGCAGTCGAGCGCCAACCAGCCATAGCAGGCCGGTGTCTTGGGCCATTTGGCGATGGCGGCGGCAAGGTCGTACTGGATGTGATCGGTCATTTGCATGGTCGTACGCTCTGAGCGGATTCGTTTTTTTTGGGGCGATGAGTTGTGGCGGACGTTCATGCCGCCCGCTGACGAATGCCTCCGATGTGAGGCGGGCTCGTCCAGTGAGCCTGTCAGCCGGATACTATGCGTCAAACGCCAGCAGGATGCCACGCATGACCCAGCCATTTAGTGCCCCGGACGACGAAATCGTGCTTTGCGCCACCGCGCGCCTGGCGCGCACCCTGCCGCTCGAGGCGGCGACCCGCGCGGGCGTTGGCGAGGCGGGGGTGCCGGTGCCGCGCACCGCGACCGTTTCCCAATGGCTGGGTGCGGTGATCGAGGAGGCGCTGCTGTGCGGCGAGGTCGATCCCGCCGCCTTGCCTGCGCGGGTGCTGACCGCGCAGGCCGAGGCCTTGTTGTGGGAGCGCTGTGTGCATGCCGCGCTCGGCGACGAAGTCGCATCGGCCCTGTTCGATGTGCGGGGACTCGCCGCAGAGGCGATGAAAGCCGCCGAGCTTGTCGATGTCTGGGGGCTTGCGGTGGATCCGGCACAGGGCAGCGAGGAGACCGGCCGCTTTCTCGAATGGCGCCAGCGCTTCGTCGACGACTGCGCGCGTCATGGTTGGGCAACATCCGCCATGTTGGCGTTGCGCCAGGTCGAGCTCCTGGAGGCTGGCATCGGCCGTATGCCGGCGTCGGTCGCGCTGGCCGGCTTCGATCGTCTCAACCCGCTGGAGCGAAGGCTGATTCGTACCCTCGAACAGCGTGGTGTCGTGGTACGCGAACATGTCACCGGCACCGAGACGCCGACCGATGCGAGCCTGTTCGCAGTGACCGACGGTGCCGCTGAATGCCGCGCCGCGGTGCATTGGGCGGTCGGGATCGCGCTGGCCCGCCCGGAGGCGCGGGTGGGCATCGCAGTGCCGGATCTCGCTGCCCGTCGTGCCCTGCTCACACGACTGCTCGACCACGCGCTCGATGTGCTTACGCTGCGCCCGTCCCAGGCCCAGCGCCAGCGGCAATACAACGTCTCGCTCGGCTTGCCCCTGGCCGAAGTGCCGCTGGTGGCGAGCGCACTCGGCTTGCTGCGTCTGGCCACCCGGCGCGATTTTCCGCAGCAGGACCTCGGTAGGCTGCTCAACAACCCCTGGTGGGCGAGCGATCTGTCGGAAGCCGACGCCCGGGCGCGCTTCGACGCCCTGATGCGCGAGCGCCTCCCGGTCCGCAGCACTCTTGCGCGCATCGTCCGGCTCGCGCGCAAGGCGATCGTGGATGGACTTGCGATCAACGGCCTGACCGACAGGCTGGAGCATGTCGTGCGCCTGCTCGACCGGCTGCCGCCCCGGCAGGCGCCGTCGGCCTGGCGCGCCAGCCTCCTGCGTGTGCTCGAAGCCTTCGGCTGGCCGGGCGAGCGCACCTTGAGCAGTCACGATTTTCAGGCGCGCGAAGCCTTCGTCGAGGCGCTCGAATCGCTCGCCGGGCTGGACGATATCACCGGTGCCCTGTCGCAGGGCGAAGCGGTGGCACGGCTCGCCGAGGCTTGCGCCGCGCACCTGTTCCAGCCGCGTACCGAGGGGCGGCCGCGGATTCAGGTACTGGGCTTGCTCGAAGCCGCGGGCGAACGGCTGGATGCCTTGTGGGTCATGGGCATGAACGATGCCTTGTGGCCCCCGGCGCCCAGCCCTTCGCCGTTGCTGCCGGCTGCCCTGCAACGGGCGGCACGCACACCGAATGCTTCTGCCGAAGTGCAGTTAGAATTTGCGCGTGCGATCCACGCCAGGCTGCTGCAGGCGTCCCCGGAGCTGATTTTCTCGCATGCGTGTCGCGAGGGTGAGTCCGAACTGCGACCCAGTCCGCTGGTGCTCGATATGGCGCCGCAACCGGTCGTGCCAGCGCTCGCCTTGACTCTCGGCGAACAGGTGCGCGCCGCAGCCGCAGCGGACCGTTTCGAGTATCTGGACGATCATCTCGCACCGCCAGTGGCTGAGGGTGAGAAGGTCGCCGGGGGCACCGGACTGTTCCGCACCCAGGCCATCTGCCCGGCCTGGGCTTTTTATCGCCACCGCCTCGGAGCCCAGCCGCTGGAGACGCCTACCGAGGGCCTGGACGCGCGTGAGCGCGGTTCGCTGGTGCACAAGGTGCTCGAATGCTTCTGGCACGAGCGGGATCTCGCCGGCGTGCAGGCCCTGGGCGAGACAGCGCTCGGCCAGGCCATCGCCGAAGCGGTCGCAAGCGCGATCACGCAGTTTACCGAGCAACGCGAGGCGCCGCTGACACCGCGCTTTCTCGAACTCGAACGCGATCGCCTGATTGATCTGCTCGGCGAGTGGGTGGCGCACGAACTGCAGCGCGGCGTGCCGTTCATCGTGCGCGCCTGCGAGCACGCGCGCATCGTCGAGGTCGGCGGCATCGCGGTGCACCTGATCGTGGACCGGATCGACGAGCTGGGCGACGGCAGCCTGCTGATGGTCGACTACAAGACCAGCGCGACCGTCGACGCCTCGAGCTGGGCGGCCGAGCGGATCACCGAACCGCAGTTGCCGATCTACGCGAGCTTTGCCACCGAGGGTGAACCGGTGTCGGGTGTCGCGCTGGCGCGGGTGCGTCTGGGAGGCGCTCGCTTCGCCGGCATCACCGCCGAGGATGGCCTGCTGCCCGGGGTCAAGGGGCTGGCGAGCGCGCGTGCGCTCTACGACGAGATCATGGTGCCTGATTGGGGGGCGCTGCTCGCCCGCTGGCACAGCAGCCTGACCGCCCTAGCCGCCGAGATCCGCCGCGGCGAGGCGGCGGTGCGCTTCACCCGCGAGCAGGATCTGGCCTGGTGCGAGGTGGCGGCGATTCTGCGCCTGCCCGAGCGGCGCATGTTTTATGGGCGACTCTTGGCCGAGGCCAAAAAGGGGGGTGGACGATGACTGAGACGCGGATCATGGCCGCTACGGGCGACGAACTGCTCGCCGCCGATGCGGAGGCCCGCCAGCGCGCGCTCGAGCCCGCCTCCTTTATCGTCGAGGCGCCAGCCGGCGCGGGCAAGACCGAGCTCATCGCGCAGCGTTTTCTGATGCTGCTGGCCCGGGTCGAGCACCCCGAGGAGATCGTCGCGATCACCTTCACCCGCAAGGCGGCGGCAGAGATGCGCAACCGCATTCTCGCCAGCCTTGAGATGGCGGCAAGCGGCAAGTTGCCCGAGGCGGCCCATCGGCGGATCACCTTCGAGCTCGCGTGCGCGGTGCTGGCGCGCTCGGCCGAGCTCGGCTGGGCCTTGCAGGCCCAGCCGCAGCGCTTGCGGATTCTCACCATCGACTCCCTGTGCGCGTCGCTCGCACGGCAGATGCCGCTGCTGAGCCGTTTCGGCGCCCAGCCGGCGGTGGCGCAGGAAGCCGGCGCGCTCTATACCGAAGCCGCTGTAGAAACCGTGGCGCTGCTCGACGAGGCGGCATGGCCCTGTGTGGCGGAGTCGCTTTCCTGGCTGGACAACGACAGCACCCGCCTGCAGCGCTTGATCGCCGAGATGCTCGCCCGGCGCGACCAGTGGCTGCACCATGCGCTCGATGAGTCGCTCGCCGAGGCCTCTGCGCGGGTGTTGCACCAGTTGGTGGAGGAGGAACTGGTCGAGATCGCGGCGCGGGTCGACGACAGCCTGCAGTATGCGCTGATGCCCTTCGCGCGCTTTGCCGCGGACCAGCTGGAGGGCAGCGCCACGCTCGCCTGCCTGCGCGGCTGGGACACACCGCTTGCACCGGTGACCGACGCGCTGCCGCGGTGGCGGGCACTGTGCGATCTGTTGCTCACCGGCACCAACGGCCTGCGCCGTTCGCTCAACAAGAACAACGGTTTTCCAGCGACCGACGAGGGCCGAGCCGCCAAGCAAGGTCTGTTGGAGTTGCTCGACGGGCTGCGCGAGGCGCGTGGGTTCGAAGCCGCGCTTGCCCGCATCCGTTTGCTGCCCGACCCCGGCCTGCACGCGGACGAGGGTGAGGTGGTCGAGCATTTCGCAGCGCTGCTGAAGCTGGCCGCAGCGCAGCTTTTCGCGGTCTTCCAGCGTCACGGCAAGGTGGACTTCATCGAGGTGTCGCAGGGCGCCATCGCCGCGCTCGATGACGGCAGCGGTCCGACCGAGCTCGCCCTCAAGCTCGACTACCGGCTCAGCCACCTGCTGGTCGACGAGTTCCAGGACACGAGCCCGACGCAGATCCGCTTGCTGGAGTTGCTCACCGCCGGCTGGATGCCGGGCGACGGCCGCACGCTGTTCTGCGTTGGCGACCCGATGCAGTCGATCTACCGGTTCCGCAAGGCCGATGTCGGTCTCTTCCTCCAGGCGGCGCAGCGTGGCATCGGCGCAGTGCCGCTCGAAGCCCTGCGGCTGTCCCGTAACAACCGCTCCTGCCCGGCGGTAGTCGATTGGGTGAACCAGTCCTTCGGCGCCATTTTCCCGCCGGCCGACCAGATCAGCCGCGGCACCATAAGCTATCGCGGCTTTGTCGCCACCCGCGATGCGATGCCGTCCTCGGGCGTGGCGATCCATCCGCTGGTGTTGCCGGCCGGCGCAGCAACCGCCGAGCGCGATCGGCTGGAGGCGCGCAACATGCTCGCCATCATCGACGCGGTGCGCGCGGATGACCCCGCCCGCAGCATCGCGGTGCTGGTGCGTGCGCGCAGCCATCTTTCATCGCTGATTGCCGAGATCCGGGCACATCGCCCGGACCTGCGCTTCTCGGCGGTCGAGGTCGAACCGCTCGCCGACCGCCAATGGATTGCGGACCTGATGACGCTGGTGCGGGCCTTGTCGCAGCGGGCCGACCGCATCGCCTGGCTGGCCGTGATGCGCGCCCCCTGGTGCGGCCTGACCCTGACCGACCTGCATGCCCTCGCAGCCGACGACCGCAGGTCAACCATCTGCGCCCTGATGGCCGACAAGACCCGGGTCGCCGCGTTGAGCGACGATGGCCAGGCGCGGCTTGCACATGTACGCAGGGTTTGCGAGGAGGCCTTCGCACAGGCCGGCCGGATGTCCTTCGGGCGCTGGGTCGAGAGCACCTGGCTGTGCCTCGGCGGGCCGGCGCTGCTGCCGGACGCCGCGGCCGGGGAGGATGTCGAAGCCTGGTTCGGGCTGCTCGACCGGTTGGTCGACAGCGGCGAGTTCAGCCTCGAGCGACTCGAGGACGAAGTCGGCCGGCTGTTCGCCGCCGCCGATGCCAGCGCCGACGGCACGCTCAGTTTCATGACGGTGCATAAATCCAAGGGCCTGGAGTTCGATACCGTGATCGTGCCCGGCCTGCATCTGCGCTCCGGCCAGACCGACACCCCGCTGCTGCGCTGGGAGGACGTGGCCACCGAGGACGGTGGCAGCACCCTGGTGGTCGCCCCGGTGCGCACCCGCCGCAACAGCCCCGAGACGACCAGCGCCTATGTCTACCTGCAGAAGCTCGAGGCCGAGCGCGCGCTCAACGAGGAGCTGCGCGTGCTCTACGTCGCAGCGACCCGGGCGGTACGTGCCCTGCATTGGGTTGGCGCGTGCGAGCAGGCGGACGACGGCAGCCTGCGGCAACCGCCGTCCGGCACGCCGCTCAGGCTGCTCTGGCCGGTCGTCGAGCCGGTCTTCGCCGCCACTCCGGTAAGCGACGTTGCGGCTGCCGTTGACCCGGGCCTGGCGTCTTGGGAGGACTTCGTGCCCCCGCTGCTGCGCCTGCGCTCGCCCGGCGAACCGGAGTTCATCGTGCGCGCAGCCGAGGCGCACGAAGGGCAGGCGAGCGACACCCCGGGCCTCGAGCAGGAGCCCGCCGAGACCGATGGCAGATACCGCCTGGAGGCCGCGGTCGGCACCCTGGTGCATCGTTACCTGGAGATCTTCGCGCGTACCGGATGCGATGGCTGGTCGGCCGGCAGGCTCTCCGGCCTGCGCCAGGCCATGGTGCGTTGGCTGGGCAGCGAAGGCCTTTCCGGCGCGGACGCCGACAAGGGTGCCGCGCGAGCACTGTCCATGCTGGAGCGGGTCATCGCCAGCGACACCGCGCGCTGGATCCTCGCGCCGCGCGAGCAGGCGGCCTCCGAACTCGCGCTGGCCTCGCGCAGCGAATCGGCGATCCGCCTGCACGTGGTCGACCGCAGCTTCGTCGAGGGCGGCGTGCGCTGGATCATCGACTTCAAGACAGCCCGCCTCGCCGACGGCACGGACGATGCGGCCTTCGCCGAACACGCCCGCCGCTACCGCGAACAACTGGACCGCTACGCGATGCTCTTTCGCGACGAGGGCCTGCCGGTGCGCTGCGCGATCTACTACGTCGAGCACGACCGCCTGGAGTGCGCCGCCTGATCAAGTGATCCGGGCACCCACTCAGCGAGAGATTGCGAAGGTGTCAATTTACATCCGGCAG
>CAYTAY010000002.1:0-31062 GCA_964435845.1 uncultured Azoarcus sp. | reverse complement strand
GGAGCTCGATTCATCGAGCGATCCGGGCGAGGTCCCGGCACCCGCCGCAGCCTCGCCCGGCAAAGCCGGGCTCCCACTGGAGTACGCCGCCTGATCAAGCGATCCGGGCACCCACTCAGCGAGAGATTGCGAAGGTGTCAATTTACATCCGGCAGTGACAGAAGGCGCCTGCCCCGTAGGAGCTCGATTCATCGAGCGATCCGGGCGAGGTCCCGGCACCCGCCGCAGCCTCGGCCGGCAAAGCCGGGCTCCCACGGTGGCCTGCTCGCCCAGGTGGCGTCCGCATGGATTGCCCTGGATCGTACGCCGAGACGGCGTGGGCCGAACGAATCAGGCGATGCGCTCCCACAGGCTGGTCTCGTCCTCGAAGTGGTCGAGTTCCAGGCCCTTGAAGTCGCCGCGCGACACAATGCCGACGATACGGCCTTCCTCGACCACTGGCAGGTGGCGGAAGCCACCGTCGCCCATCAGCCGCAAGGCCTCGATGGCGGTGGCGGTGGGCGCGATGGTCGTCGGAGCCGGCGTCATCAATACCTCGATACAAGTGGCGACCGGGTCGCAGCACTCGGCCATGGCGCGCACTGCATCGCGGCCCGTGAAGATGCCCTTGAGGGTGGCGCCATCGTCCGAAACCATGACCGCACCGATGTTGTGCTCGCGCATGCACTGACATGCGCGCTGGATGTTTTCTGCGCCGCCGAGCGTGAGCGGGTGCTGATGCTCTACGATGTGCGCGAGTTTGCGGTTTGTCATGACTGCCTCCATCTCGGGTTTGTTGCAGTGTCAATTACAGTCTATGCTCAATCCCGGGCGATGGTGATGAGATAAATCAAACTTATGTTTTAAAGTGCTTTGTGCTTCGTGGGCTTAGTCGTTGGTGGTTGCGCCGATAATCCTAGAAACCCCAGTTGGATGTGTTCGAGTGTGCGTCTGCCGCTTCGTCTGGCAAGGCGCGACGAGGCGGCATGGTCGCTCCCTGCAAGGAGGAGCAACGCAGCCAGGCGCGCAATCGGGCACCTAGCGGACTGACCCAGCGGGTGACCGTCGTCGAAGCTGCGCATCCCAAGCTCTGTAAGACATTCAAGGCCATGGAGAGCGATCAACCGAGGCTGCTAGCCCGTCTTGTCGTCGTCGAGGCTGCCGTGTCCAAGCAACGGGCCGCTGCACTGTACTGGTGCTCTCGCGTAGTTCTGCAGTGCAGGCCGGCGTCGCCGCCGATGGGTCTTCGCTATCTCTTGGGGTACTGCGCCAGTCCGCGTCGTTGCGTTCAGATCGCGCTCCTGCGGCTTTCTTCGATGTAGATCTCGCGCAGTCGGATGGCAACCGGGCCGGGGGCGCCCGCGCCCACCGGCTTGCCGTCGATCTCGACCACCGGGGTGACGAAACTGGTGGCGGCGGTCACGAAGGCTTCGCTCGCGGCCTGGGCCTCGGTGACGCTGAAGGCGCGCTGCTCGACCTTGAAACCCGCTTCGGCGGCATGGCGCAGCACTGCGGCGCGGGTGATGCCGTGCAGCAGCGAGGTCGACAGCTGGCGGGTGACCAGGGTGCCATCGGCGGTGACGATGAAGGCGTTGTTCGATGTGCCTTCGGTGACGAAGCCGTCTTCGACCATCCAGGCGTCGTCCTTGCCGACGGCCTTGGCCTGCATCTTGGCGAGCGAAGGGTAGAGCAGTTGTACCGTCTTGATGTCGCGTCGCTTCCAGCGCAGGTCGGGCACCGTGATAACGCGTGAGCCGCGCGCCGCGAGCGGACTCGCGGCGAGGCTCTTCACCTGGGTGAAGGCCACGATGGTGGGTTCGAGTGCGTCGGACCAGGCGAAGTCACGGTCTTCGGCACCGCGGGTGACCTGGAGATAGACCAGCCCTTCGACGAGTGCATTGCGGGCGACCAGCTCGCGGTGGATGGCCAGCAGTGCTTCGTCGGCGCAGGGCGACTTCATGCCGAGTTCGTGCATGCTGCGACCAAGGCGTGCGCAATGGCCGGGAAAGTCCACCAGTCTGCCGTCGAGTACGGTGGTGACCTCGTAGATGCCGTCGCCGAACATGAAGCCGCGATCGAAGATCGAGACCTTGGCCTCGTGCTCGGGCAGGTATCGGCCATTGACGTAGACGATGCGTGCTGCGCTATTCATGTTTCGACTCGCAGGAATGGGATGGAGCGCCTTGTGAGCGCAGGGCAGGTGAGAGTGTCGCCTTTTGGGTTCGGCCCGGGGCTCAACCCCACAGCGCCGGGTCGGCGGGGTGTACGCCTTCGGTGTCGTAGACCAGCGGCGGCTCGCGATCCGCGCCCAGCAACAGCGGGCCGTCGAGATCGGCGATGGCTGCGCCCTGTGCAACCAGCACTGCAGGCGCCATTGCCAGCGAGCTGCCGACCATGCAACCCACCATGACGGAGAACCCCGCCTGCCGCGCGGCATGGCGTAGGGCGAGGGCTTCGGTCAGGCCGCCGGTCTTGTCGAGTTTGATGTTCACCATGTCGTATTTGCCCGCCAACTGGGCGAGCGAGTTGCGGTCGTGGCAGGCCTCGTCGGCGCACACCGGCAACGGTCGGGCCATGTCGGCGAGCGCATCATCGGCGTTGGCCGGCAGTGGTTGCTCGACCATCTCGACCCCGAGACGCCGCAGGGCCGGGGCCAAGGCCGCGTATTCGTCTGCGCTCCATCCTTCGTTGGCGTCCACGATGATTCGCGAGGCCGGTGCGCCCGCTCGCACCGCTTCGAGGCGATCCATGTCGCCCTCACCGCCGAGTTTGATCTTGAGCAACGGCCGCCACGCGTTGGCGGCCGCCTTGCGGTTCATGGTGGCAGCGTCTTCCAGTGCGATGGTGTAGGCGGTGAGAACCGGTCCAGGTTCGGTGAGGCCGGTCAGCGCCCAGACCGGTCTGCCGGCGCGCTTGGCCTCGAGATCCCACAGCGCGCAATCGAGCGCGTTGCGAGCCGCCCCCGGGGGCATGGCTTGCTGGAGTTCGAGGCGACTCAGCCCAGACGATAGTGCGGACGCCATGGCTTCGATGTCGGCGATCACCTGCTCGGCCGTTTCGCGGTAGCGGGCGTAGGGCGTGCATTCGCCACGTGCGCGAAAACCGTCGGCCTCGATCGTGACCGCCACCACCACTTGCTCGGTACGGGCGCCGCGCGAGATGGCGAACACGTCGCGGAAAGGGAAGACTTCGCGGACGGCGACGAGCTTCATCAGTCGAGCGCATCCACCAGCCGGCCGGCGCCCTGGCGGAAGGGATCTACCGTTGGTAGCGCCATCCTGCGCTCGACTGCAGCGAGATAGGCCAGAGCCTTGTCCTCAGGCAGGCCGTGGGTGTTGATAGAGACCCCCGCGATACGGCAGGCGGGGCTGACCACTCGCGCGAGCCTCAGGGAAACCTCGGCCAGGTCTTCCAGCGTGGGCAGCTCATAGCCCGGCAGGCCGCGCATGTGGGTGCGGGTGGGCTCGTGGCAGAGGATGAGCGCGTCCGGTTGGCCGCCGTGGATCAGCGCCAAAGTGACGCCCGAGTATGAGGCGTGGAACAGGCTGCCCTGGCCTTCGATGAGATCCCAGTGATCCGGCTCGTTATCGGGCGTCAGCCATTCGACGGCACCGGCCATGAAATCGGCGATCACCGCGTCGAGCGGCACGCCGCTACCCGTGATCAGAATGCCGGTCTGGCCGGTTGCGCGGAAGCTCGCCTTCATGCCGCGTGCGTGCATGGCGCGCTCCATGGCGATTGCGGTGTACATCTTGCCCACCGAGCAGTCGGTACCAACCGCGAGGCAGCGCTTTCCGCTACGGCGCTTGCCGTTGGCGATCGGATACTTGACCGTGGGAATGCGCACGTCGTGCAGGCTGCGGCCGTGGGTTTGCGCGGCCTCGACCAGCGCCGGCTCGTCGCGCAGCAGGTTGTGCAGACCCGAAGCCAGGTCCATGCCGGCGGCCAGTGCCTCGCGCAGCATATCGATCCAGGCCGGTGAGATCACGCCGCCGCGGTTGGCCACGCCGACCACGAGGGTCTTCGCGCCGGCGGCCACCGCCTCGGCAACGTTCATGTCAGGCAAGCCCATATCGGCATTGCAGTCCGGAAGCCGGTATTGGCCGACGGCGGCATCCGGGCGCCAGTCGCGAATACCCTGGGCGACCTTGGCCGCGAGTGAGTCCGGGGCGTCACCGAGAAAGAGGAGATAGGGCTGTTCGATCATGGCTCGCTTCATTTCGGAAAATTGGCAGGACGAGCTTCGGCCACGGTTTCTTGGTCCATTGTCCGTGACCGACTGGTGACGCTAGGGGCAGCCGATGCACCCCAGCGTCTGTGTGCGGGTGAAGTTGGCGTTGTCGATGTCCGCGTCGGTCAGGTCGGCGTCCGACAGGTTGGCGCCGTTGAAATCCGCGCCCTGCAGGTTCGCGCCCCGCAGCGAGGCGCCCCGCAGGTCGGTTGAGCGGAGATTGGCGCGCTGCATTTCGGCGCCGTCGAGCGTGGCTCGGCCCAGGCGTGCGTTGGTGAGGTCGGCATTGATCAGCACCGCTTCCGACAAATCCGCCCCAGTCAGGTTGGCGTTGCGCATGATCGCCCCGGTAGCCCGCGCACCGACCAGCACCGCGTCGGTCAGGTTGGCCCCGGTCAGGTTGGTACGAGAGAGTATGGCTTTGGTGAGGTCGGCGCCGGTGAGCGTTGCACGGGACAGGTTGGCCTCGGACCAGTCCGTGCCCACCATGCTCGCGCCGGCGAGGCTGCTGCGGGTGAACTGCGAGTTGGCGAGGTTCTCACCGTCCAGCATCGCGCCCTGCAGGCTCATGTTCACGCAGAAGGTGCCGCGCCGGATGTTGCAGCCGTCGATGGTACGGGTGCTTTGAGCGAAGGTAGCTGTCGCGAGCAGGGTGCAGGTCAGGGCGAGCAGGGTATGTCGGAGCATGTGTTGTCGCTTCTTCCAGGTGCCAGGGTAGTGGGAAAGACCGCCGTCGCGGGTCAAAGGTTCTGGTTCTCGCTCGCTGCTGATTCGACGCCGAGCACCTTGCGCAGCCAGACTTCGATGTCCCGCAGTTCTTCGAGCGCCACGGTGTGCTCGGCGAAATAGGGGTGCCAGCTCACCGGTTGACCAAGCTGGCTCAGCAGACCGTACGAAAGCTTGGCGAAGTCGTAGGGGATGACAGTATCCCCGCGCCCGTGAGCCATGAAGACCGGTGTGGTGGCGTTGGCCTGGTTGCGCTCGGCTGCGAGCGTCTCGGCAAGCGGGACGTAGCTTGATAGCGCCAGAATGCCGGCCAGCCGACGCGGGTGCCGCAGGCCGGCATGCAACGCGATGGCGCCGCCTTGCGAGAAACCCGCAAGCACGATGTTCTCGTCTGCGATGCCGCGGGCGTTTTCGCGCGCAAGCAGTGCTTCGGCCAGTTGCGCAGATTCGCGCACCCCGGCGGGGTCTTCGCGTCGTTGTGAGAAGTCGGCGCTGACGATGTCGTACCATGCACGCATCATGTAGCCGCCGTTGATGGTCACCGGACGCATCGGCGCGTGCGGGAACACGAAACGCGTCGGGGGCAGCGCCGCCACGTTCATTGCCGCAACCACCGGCTCGAAATCGTGTCCGTCGGCCCCCAGGCCGTGCAGCCACACCACCGAGTGGGTGGGGTTGGGGGCGGTTTCGATTTCAACGGTGTCCAGTGGTGCGGATGGTGCCTCGGGTGCGGTCATGTTGGGTCTTGCGTCAGGAGATGAGCGCCCATTGTAGCGGCTAAGGGCTCGAGGTCGAGCCGCGCGCAGGCTGGACGGGCGCAGGCGACGAGGTAGCGCGCCTCGAGGTGGCGGCGCAAATGGGCGACAATCAGCAGCCGGAAGAGGTTGTTGGCCTCGAACGCCGGTTGCGGGCCGAAATGCCGGGCGAGCAAGGGTGCCAGTAGCTGCGCGAACGGACGGCTGCGCGCGAGCTGCATTTCCAGGGCGAGGCTCCGGCTTTCGTGGATGTCGAACGATCGCGCCTCCATGCCCTTGGGCGGCATCATCGCGCAGCAAGGCCTCGCGTGTGCCGGCCACGGTCGAGCGGATGCTGCCGCCCGCCCGCGCGATGTCCTCGTAGCTCGCGCCGTTGAGGCGTTGTTCGGCCTCGTCGGCGCGCTGGCCGCCATAGACCAGATGGGTGTGGCAATCCACCAGCCCCGGCGTGACCAGCGCGCCGCCGAGGTCGTGCTCCTCGGTCGGGTGCAGCGTGGCGGGCAGGCTATGCGCGGGCCGGGCCCAGACGATGCGCTCACCCTCTGTGAGCAGCGCCCCGGCATCGATCAGGCCCCAGCCGTGGTCGGCCAGGGTCGCCAGGCGGGCATTGCGCCACAGCACGGTGCCGGGCGAGGCGGTGTTCACGGCGAAGTCCACAGTTTGGCCAGTGCGTCGGCATTGCCGGCGCCAGCCTTGCCCGACAGCACCAATTGTCTGGCTGCCTCGATGTCGGGCGCGAACAGCCGGTCGCGCTCGTAGAGCGGTACCTGCGCGCGCAGTGTGGCGCAGGCGTGGGCGAGCCGTGGCGAGGTGGCGAGCGGGCGATGGAAATCCACGCCCTGCGCCGCAGCCAGCCATTCGATGCCGAGAATCGTAGCGGTGTTGTCGGCCATCTCGGCCAGACGGCGTCCGGCGAAAGTGGCCATGCTGACGTGGTCTTCCTGATTGGCGCTGGTGGGCAGGCTGTCGACACTTGCCGGATGGGCCATTGACTTGTTCTCCGAAGCCAGCGCGGCGGCGGTGACATGCGCAATCATGAAGCCGCTGTCGAGGCCTGGGTTCTCCACCAGAAACGGCGGCAGGCCCGACAGCGTGCTGTCGATCAACAGCGCGATGCGTCGTTCGGACAGGGCGCCGATCTCGCTGATCGCGAGCGCCAGCGTGTCGGCGGCGAAAGCCACCGGTTCGGCATGGAAGTTTCCGCCCGACAGCACCTCGCCGGTGTCGGTGAACACCAGCGGGTTGTCGGTGACCGCGTTGGCCTCGATCAGCAGCGTACGCGCGTTCTGTGCGATGAGGTCGCGGCAGGCGCCCATGACCTGGGGCTGGCAGCGCAGGCTGTAGGGGTCTTGCACGCGCTCGTCGTTGTCGAGATGCGACAGGCGGATCTGGCTGCCGGCGAGCAGCGCGCGCGACACCGCGGCGACGGCGATCTGACCGGGCTGTCCGCGTACCGCGTGAATGCGTGGGTCGAACGGTGCGTCGCTGCCTTTGGCAGCGTCCACGCACAACGCGCCGGTCACGGTGCCGGCTTCGAGCAGGCGCTCGGCCATGAACAGACCGTGCAGTGTCAGCGCGGTGGACACCTGGGTGCCGTTGATCAGCGCAAGCCCCTCCTTGGCCGCCAGCACAAGCGGGGCGATGCCCGCCTGGGCGAGTGCTTCCGCGGCCGTGCGCCATTGTCCGTCGACCCGTACCTCGCCTTCGCCCATCAGCGCCAGCGTCATGTGCGACAGCGGGACGAGGTCGCCCGAGGCGCCCACTGATCCCTTCGCTGGAATGCGTGGCACGATGCCGGCGTTGAGCAGCGCCAGCAGGGAGTCGATGACCACCGGACGCACCCCCGAATGGCCGCGCGCGAGGCTTGCCGCTTTCATCAGCATCACCAGCCTCACGGTGGCGTCGCTCATCGGCTCGCCGGTGCCCACCGAGTGAGACAGGATCAGGTTGCGCTGCAGCTGCTCGAGCTGCGCGTCGGGGATGCGGGTTTTGGCGAGCTTGCCGAAGCCGGTGTTGATGCCGTAGGCGGCATCGCCCTTTTCGACGATGCGGGCGATGGCGGCGGCTGCGCCATGCACCGGCTCATACGCCGAGGCGGGCAGCGAGACCCGCATCGGTGCCTGCCAAAGCGCGCGCAGGTCGGCCAGCGTGAGCCGGCCAGGGTTCAGGACGAGGTTCATGTGTGCCATCCTCAGCGACCGATCATCGGGAGTTTCAAGCCATGCTTGCGGGCGGTTTCGATCGCCAGATCGTACCCGGCATCGGCGTGGCGCATCACCCCCGAGGCGCAGTCATTGATCAGCACTCGCGCGAGCCTGCGCTCGGCCGCCTCGGTCCCGTCGGCCACGATGACCATGCCCGCATGCTGCGAATAGCCCATGCCGATTCCGCCGCCGTGGTGCAGGCTGACCCAGCTCGCACCGCCGGCGGTGTTGCCTAGCAGCGCGATGGACACCGCCTCCTTGCGCCCGGTGTGGTGCTCGATCAGCGCGAGCGCGTCGTCGATGTTGCGCGCCTGCTTGTCCACGTAGCGCGTGCGCAGCCGGAAGTCGATGCCGCTCTGCTGGCACTCGATGGTCAGCGAGCAGGCCCCGGCCAGCGTGGCCGCCAGCGGCTGCGCGCCCCCCATGCCACCAAGACCCGCGGTCAGGATCCAGCGGCCGGTGAGGTCGTTTGCGTAGTGCTGGCGCCCCGCCTCGACAAAGGTCTCGAAGGCACCCCGCACGATGCCCTGGCTGCCGATGTAGATCCAGCTGCCGGCGGTCATCTGCCCGTACATGAACAAACCCTTGCGGTCGAGCTCGTTGAAATGCTCCCAGGTCGCCCACTTGGGTACCAGGTTGGAGTTGGCCAGCAGCACCCGCGGGGCGTCGGGGTGGGTCTTGAACACGCCCACCGGCTTGCCGGACTGGATCAGCAGCGACTCGTCCTCTTCGAGCTCCTTGAGTGCGGTGAGGATCTGGCCGAAACAGGCCCAGTCTCGCGCGGCGCGGCCGATGCCGCCATACACCACCAGATCCAGCGGGTTCTCGGCGACGTCCTGGTCGAGGTTGTTCTGGATCATGCGGTAGGCCGCCTCGGCGACCCAGTTCTTGCAGCTCAGCGTGTTGCCGCGCGGTGCGCGCACCACGCGGCCAGGGTCGAGGCGGGGATCCAGGGCGGCCTCGGAGCGGGTGGCGGCGTGGTTCATCGTGGTCTCCTGCGGTGGCAGGGCGGTGCTCGTGATCGCTTCTGAAACAGGATCGCGCCCGCCGATCAAATTGTATATACAAGAGAGCGGATAGACTCTGCGTTTGTCAATACAATTTGCCGTTACTTCTCCCGCGCACCTCGACATGACCGACGACCCGACACGCGCCGCCCGGCTGCCGGCCTACCAGCTGATCAAGAACCACGTGCTCGCGCAGATCCACGCCGGCGTGTGGAAGGAGGGTGACGCGATCCCAGCGGAGGAGGCGCTGGCGCGCGAATTCGGAGTGTCGCGGATGACGGTCAATCGGGCCATTCGAGAGTTGAGCGACGAACAGATCGTCGAGCGCGTCCAGGGCTCGGGCACCTATGTCGCGCAGCAGAAATACCAATCCACGCTGGTCGAGATACGCAATATCGCCGACGAGATCGCCGCCCGGGGCCACCACCACCGCAGCGAGCTGCAGCGCTTGGAGCGGGTCCGGGCCGGCGAGGCGCTGGCGCGCAGTTTCCGGCTGAAGGCGAGGACGACCCTGTTCCGCTCGGTCGTCGTCCATTACGAAAACCACCTGCCGATCCAGGTGGAGGATCGGCGTGTGAATCCGCAGGTCGCGCCGGACTACCTGACGCAGGATTTCGCCACCCAGACGCCCAACGCCTAGCTGATGCGGGTTGCACCGCTGCAGGGCGTCGAGTTTTCCATCGAGGCGGTCGCGCCGCCCCCGGATATGCGCGAGCTGCTGCGCATGGCAGTGCATGAACCCTGCCTGGTGCTACACCGCCAGACCACCTCGATGGGGCAGGTTGCATCGGTGGCGGTCATGTGGCATCCGGCGTCGCGTTACCGCTTTACGGGGCAGTTCTAGTCGGAGCGCCGCTGAAGGACGCGGGCAGGGGGCCAGCGGCTCAAGCTGCGCCTCGGCAGGCTCACTCTTTTACATGGATCACGCCGCGCATCGCATGTGAGCTGTCGTGCGGTTCGCAGATGTACTCGAAGGTGCCGAATTCATCGAAAGTGCGCTCGCGATATTCGCCGGGCCAGAAGTAATCACGCGGCTCGTCGCCAAGCTGCTCGAAATACACGTTGTGAAACTGGCGCCGCTCATGGTTCTCCCAACGGACCGTGGTCCCGGGGGCGATCGTGAGCTCCGCCGGTATGAATTGATAGTCGCGAATCTCGATGACCACGACATTTTCGGGTGCGGCAGCGGTTTCTGCGTTGGCCGAGAACGAAATCGCAAGCGCAAGAGCGGTTGCGGCAAGTTTCATAGTCTTCATGCTCGCCCCTTCGGCGGTGGTAGTGACGATGAGTCTGTTTCGATACGAAGACAACTGACGACAACGCTGATTATCCTCGTTCTTCGCAGCGAGTGGACCGTGTATTCCTACTTCGGTATGCGTTTGACGTCGCTCTTCGTCTCGTAGTGCCGATTCTACAACTTGATCCAGGTTTCAAACGCGTATTGCCTCCGGACGCTCTCTGACGTGCCTGATTCGGCTAATCGGGGCGAATCCAATCGTTCGGCTGGGCCAGGTTTCAATCCACACGCCCGCGGGGGCGCGAGCGGGGAACGCAGGTGCGTACAGCGACGAAAATTTAACGCAGGTGGTTCATCCCCGCGCGAGCGGGGAACGCTGGAGAATGTCCAGCCCGTACTCACGCAAGACCGGTTCATCCCCGCGCGAGCGGGGAACGCCCAGAAGCACGGCCATCGAGCAAGCGCTAATCCGGTTCATCCCCGCGCGAGCGGGGAACGCGGACGGACCCGCAAGAGGGATCACCGGCGCTCGGGTTCATCCCCGCGCGAGCGGGGAACGCTCCACAGAGGGTAAGTCGAAGAAGACGACCGCCGGTTCATCCCCGCGCGAGCGGGGAACGCGCCCACCCAGCGAGCCTGGCAGCCGGGGCCAACGGTTCATCCCCGCGCGAGCGGGGAACGCAACAGCCACGACGCTCGCAAGGGCGAGCCAGGCGGTTCATCCCCGCGCGAGCGGGGAACGCAAAGGGAGTGAACGTAGGGGTACGCGCATTCTCGGTTCATCCCCGCGCGAGCGGGGAACGCACAGAATTTGGTTATGCGTCGTTCCACGCGCGCGGTTCATCCCCGCGCGAGCGGGGAACGCCACACCCGCAGTTTCGACCAGGTTTGACCCGCCGGTTCATCCCCGCGCGAGCGGGGAACGCGCCTATGGCCGACTTGGAGGAGGCGATCAACGCGGTTCATCCCCGCGCGAGCGGGGAACGCTCTTCAGAGCGGCAGGATATCCACCCCATGAACGGTTCATCCCCGCGCGAGCGGGGAACGCAATGGCAACAGGAGGCTCCACGACTATCTCTACGGTTCATCCCCGCGCGAGCGGGGAACGCACGCGCGACATGGGCAACGCGGAGCGGGCTGGCGGTTCATCCCCGCGCGAGCGGGGAACGCGGCACTGGTGATGGTCAGTTGAATGGCTGGTCGGGTTCATCCCCGCGCGAGCGGGGTGACGCCTGCACCGAGCAATTATGCAACTCGGCGTCGACCGGTTCATCCCCGCGCGAGCGGGGAACGCGGAATCTGTAAAGACGGCCTCGACCGTGGTAACGGTTCATCCCCGCGCGAGCGGGGAACGCGCCACGGTCGCTGCTACGTTCGCCGACACGGTCGGTTCATCCCCGCGCGAGCGGGGAACGCCCACGAGGGCGAACTGTGCGATTGGCGGCAGTCCGGTTCATCCCCGCGCGAGCGGGGAACGCTGCGCGCCGGCGTCGGTGCGATACCCGGCAGCCTGGTTCATCCCCGCGCGAGCGGGGAACGCGCCGGCTGGGTGGTCTGCATCCGGCGCCATTCCGGTTCATCCCCGCGCGAGCGGGGAACGCGCGCCGATGTCGCGGCGTGACTGCGTAGCGACCGGTTCATCCCCGCGCGAGCGGGGAACGCACGCTCGACCTGTCCGACGCGCTGCGGCACGACGGTTCATCCCCGCGCGAGCGGGGAACGCGTCTGTGCGCAGCGGGCCCCATGTCTGGAATTCGGTTCATCCCCGCGCGAGCGGGGAACGCCGAATCTCACCGCCTCCGCCACCTTGCCCAATCCAAACTCCGCAGCGATCCGTGCCTGAGTCACCCCTTGCGCGGCCATTAGCCGGGCGCTAGCCCGCTTTTCTTCGTTACCCGCACGCACACCTGTCCCGGTGTAGTGATCCTCCCAGCGAGCCCCATCTCGCGCCTTCTTGCGCCCCTGAATAACGTGCGCCGGCGCAAGTGCCCTCAGATGCTCCGCATGCTGCTCCAGCAGGCCCCCGCCCAACCACTCGCGCAGGGTCGCCGCCTTGAAGAAATACCGCGGATCCCGCTCGACCCCCATCCACTCCACTTTCTGCCCTGCATCAGCCATGTTTCGGCGCTTGATGACCGACGCCATGAGCTGCAGGATCTCTGTATCGGAAAAGTCTGTGATGAGCCGCCCGACACTGAGGATTTCGGACTCGATTGCATCCGGCTGGGCGAACCAGGACAAGGCAACCGCATGCAGGAATAAAAGCTTGTCCCTTTGCCCGTGAGGGAGCGTGTTGCCGAACGCCTGCGAGGTCAGCCGTACCAGGTCGCTATAGACGACATGCCACCAACCGTAGATCGATCCCGCCAGGACGGACTTTCGCCCGGCCCGGGCAGCAGCTGCATTGAAATCATTCACAACACCTTTGGGGCGACCCGCCTTACGAGAACCAAGAACCTCGTCAGCGAGCGTACGTAGGTCCCACTCTGTACCGGTCAGGATCAACCCACGGGTCTCAGCATTGTTTTTTGCATTGATCGTGCCTGCCAGACGCAACACTCGGGTGCAGTCCCTGCACGCGGGGTCAGCGCCAATCTCAGCAAGGGACTTGAGCAAGGTGTCCTGGATACGCTGCCATACGGACAGCGGTTTAGCCGGTGTGGCCTGCAGCAACCAGTACAGGTGCAGGCCACGCCCAGACCAGACCGCCATGCTCGGTGCCGGCAACTGCGCAGCAGCGAGCACATCGAGCACCAGGTCAAGGTCCTGCTGTCCGTCCAGATCGACATACACCGCACGCAGGGACTTCAGCAGACGAACCTCACGCCAACCATGGAACTGGTTCACGGAAAAGTAGGCATCCTGCTTATGGCGCAGTTGCTCGGCAATTTCAGGCAGATTGTCGGTAGGCTGGCACTTGATCCAGCGTCTGCCATCTGACGCCTGGCGCTCCCAGAACAGCACCACGCCATGCCGCTCACCGTTGTGAACGAGGCCAGCATGGTCACCGGGCGAGGAAAAATCGAAGCTTGTTTGCTTCTGTTTTTGGAGCGCGTTAGCTTTTTGAACCATCGTCCCCTTCCCTATGGGCGATGGCTTTGGCTACAATTAGCGTCAAGTCGTCACCTGCTCTTTCAGGTTGATCGGCAAGGTCTCTCAGTCATCTTCCTTATGACTGAGAAGCCGGGTGAATCGCAAAAGCCTCGAACGGTCCCCACCGTCCGGGGCTTTCGCCTGTCTGGAGCACAGAATACCTGCTTCAGCTCAAAAATAAAAATGCCCCGCGGGCACACACACCAGAGCATTTTTTTTTAAACCGCATACTTACTTACTTCGTTCGTTATTGCGTTCGTTCGTTATTGCGTTATTTTAACTGAATCTTGAAGTGCCCCACCAAGGCCTCTTCAATCAAATCAGACTCGTTCACTCGCTTCCCACTCGCCATCGTGCGACGGAACGCCTCTTCCTTGATGAATAGATCCAGCGTGGGGGCGATGCGGATGGACTTCGTGCGGCGCTGCTCTACGAGAACCGAGGTCGCCCCCACAGCCGGAGTACCGGACGCTGGCTGTTCTGAAGCTGCAGCTGCACCACCAGCCAGAAAGTTGGCGAGGTTGGGCTTCGCTTTCACGCTTGAATCTCCTTGAATAGGGCGGCCATCTCGGCGATCGCTTGAGGATCTTTGGCAAGCTCGGCCACCGTCGCCCCCTCGCCAATGGCACGTCGGTAGGCAACACGTTCACAGATGCGGGCCTCGAGGATGCGAAGCTTGCTTTCATGCAAATAGTCGATCATCTCCCCGGTGTCCCGGGTACGCGGGTCGATGCGCATCAGCAGCACGCGCACATCGAGCCCCGCGTTGAAGTCTTTGGCCAACTCGACGATCTCAAGCAAATCGGTCATCGCAGCGGCATCGAGGTTGGATGCACCGACCGGGACGATGGCCTGCTCAGCCAACAACAACGCAGCACGCAAGCTGGCCGAATCCCGGCCTCCAGCATCGATGACCGTATGGACGAAGCCCTTCGACAGGTTCTTGCCCTCATCGAAAACTGCTTTGCCCAGCAAGCAAGTCGTCGTTGGCGACGGCTCGCGCCCTGCATCACGTCGCCAAGCCGCCCAACTGGCGGCAGAGGCCTGTGGATCGGCGTCGATCAGAAGCGTCGCCGCCTGTGCCGCAAAGAGCGCAGCCAGGTGCGTTGCGATCGTGGTCTTTCCCACGCCGCCCTTGGTGTTGACGACCGCAATTCGCATTTCGTTACTTCCTTCATTCGTTCGTTGTTTCGTTATTTAACTATATAACAACGTACACATTGAGAATCAAAGACCATTCTGGACACGCGCACGTCGAGCCGCGAACGCCGAGCCTCAACCATCATGAATTCTCCCACCGCTAAACTCCTTGCGTCGTTGTAGCGGGGGTTTCGCGGGTCACAGACTTTGACTTGGCGCGTCGCCGCGCCAGTGGTTTCGGTCTCGCCGCCACGCCCGTTCCAGGCGTGTGCGCATCGATGAGTACCACCAATGCGCTGTTTTGATCGCGCTGCATCGTGTGGCCGTAATGCGGGCACACGTGCACCCGTTGGGCCAGCGTCTTGGGCACAATCGCCCAACACCCGGAGCAACGCTGCGACGGTTTGAGTTGGCGCGTATTCGACCTATGCAGGCGCGTACCAGCCTCTACCGCTTTGTACGCGAGCATTTGATGCGCCATGCCCAGCCCCGCCGAAAGAATTTCTCGGTTGAGGCCGGCTTTCTGCTTGGCCATTCGACCCGGCTTTTCCAGCGTGCCTTTGGCCGAACGGCTCATGTTCCTGGTTTGCAGTTCTTCGGTCGCGATGACAGCACAGGTGGAGACCAGGCGTGTTGTGGTCTGGTGCAGAAACTCCCGGCGCAGATTACCAATGCGCTCATAGAGTCTGGCCGCTTGCCGACTCAGCCGCTTGTAGCGCACTGAGCCCTTTTTCTTCTTCGTCCGCTGCCGTTGCAGATCGGCTAGGCGCGGCAATTCGTTCCGTGTCCAGCGCGGATTCGCAATCGTTTCCCCATTGTCGAACGTCGCCCAATCGATCAGGCCGAAGTCGACGCCGCGATGCTGATGGTCCGTACGCACTCGGGCGCAGGCAGTTTCCGGTACGCGCAGGGTCACGGAGGCGAACCATTCGTCGTTCTTCCGAATGATGGTCAGATCGTTAGGCTTGGCTTCTGCACCGAAACGGTGTTGTCCGCGCAGGCGAATCGCCATGGCTTCCTTGCCACTGCCCAGACGCAACGTGCCGCCGCGTTGTCCCTGCTGGTGCAACTTCCAGCCAGCTGGGTCCGGATAGCAGAAGCCCGAGAAACGCTTGCTGGCCTTGAAACGCGGGAAGCCCGGTGTCTGTCCGGCCTTGACGCGACGGAAAAAGGCTTGGAATGCCAGATCGAGCCGGCGCAGGGTCTGTTGCAGCGCATGGCTGCCGAGTTCGACAAACTCAGGCCGTGCCGCTTTGATTTCCGGCAGGACATTCTGTTGGTCGTAGTAGCTGATGGATTTGCCGGCCTTGCGGTACGCCTCAATGCGCTCCTGGAGCGCGGCGTTATACAACTCGCAATGCAGCCGCACCCACGCCGTGAGCCGTTCAGCCTCACGGGCATTGGGGTACAGCTTGAAGGTGACTTTGCGACGTTCCATGCTGCTATAATGCATGAACATTACTTAAGGCGCAAGAATGGAAACGAGCAACCGTTCGAGTTCTCATGCTGTTTTTAACATTAAGCTACATATCGTTTTTGTGACGAAATATCGCCGCAATACACTGACGCCAGAGATGCTGGATTACCTCAAGGTGGCGTTTGCTGACTGCCTTTCGGCTTGGCGCTGCAATCTGGTGGAGTTCGGCGGCGAGCCTGACCACGTCCACTTGCTGGTCGACATCCATCCGGCGCTGGACATTTCGGTGCTCATCAATAATCTCAAGACGGCCAGTGCTCGCCGCACCAGGAACCGGTTTGCCGAACACCTTGCACCGTTCTACAAGAAACCGCAGTTCTGGCATCGTGCCTACTATGTCGGCAGTGTTGGCGGGGCAACGTTGGAAACGGTGCGCGCCTACGTCGACGCGCAAGGCACTGAAGAGCATGCACGAAAGTCCGAAGCAAACCGTCATGCCAAACCGTCCGCTTGACCCCCTCCTGGCGTCGTGCTCACGCACTGAGGATGCGCTGCATCCGTGCGCTTAGCAGGGGGAATGCGCGGACTGATGTTCACATCTCGACCCGCCTTGTTGCAGAGCTCGCTGAGGCGCTGCTTGACCGCCTCTGAACGCGCAAAAACCCGCGCACATCGCAGGACGTGGGCGGCCTCTTCCGGGTTGCCTCTGGCTTTGTCGAACAAGAGCATCTCGCCCACGGCGGCGAGGGCTTCAAGCTCAAGCTGCTTGCCTTCGCTGCCGGTCAATTCGCCTGCCCCTTGTGCGCCTCAACGTAGGCGCGCAAAACGGCATTCATGCGCGACTGATACCGCTTGCCAGAGTGCTTGAAGAACTCCAACACTTCGGCATCAATACGCAGCGTGATTTGCTTCTTGGTGTGCGGCAACTCCGTTGCCGATCGCATCCAAACAGCATCCGGCAAATATGGCGCATCGCTATAGTCGATATCCTCATCAGGCATGGCCGCGACCGCCTCAAGCTCGGCGCGTTGTTGCGCCGTCAACGGCGGCAAGTTTTGGGGGTCAAGGGTGAGCTTGACGGTATTGCTTGCGTTCTTGCTCATTGGCTTTTCTCGCTGAAATTAGCCGGATGGTTTCCCCATGCCGGACGGTATAAACCACGTACAGCAAGGCGGGGTCGGCATAGCCGATGGTGGCCCACCGGTCTTCGCCATAGTCCTCGCGCCCGTCGTACACCTCAATGCGGTAAGGGTCGAGCAGTACCCGCGCCGCAACGCTGAATCGAACGCCGTGTTTCCGCAGGTTTAGCGCCTCTTTGTCGGCGTCCCATTCAAGCTCCATTGCACTCCAATTGTAGTTTCTTTTTGTAGTTACTTAAAGTCTATACTCAAGGCACTGGCAGAGCCACCGGACGACGAGATCGACTCCAGCGATCTTGCACCGTTGGATGAGGCGTTTTGGTCACGAGCCAATCCAATCCCGCTCAAGCCCTCACCGCCACAACCGCTCGAACCGCGCCGGGTTGGTCGCGGTGTAGCGCACGGTATGCTGGACGTTGCGATGCCCCAGGTAGTCCTGAATGAGCCGGGTGTCAGCGCCCTGATCGGCCAGCGCGTAGCCACAGGCGTGCCGGAGCATGTGCGGATGAGCCTCGACGGCGAGCTCGGCCAGTTGGCCGTAGCGCCGGATGACCACCCAGGCGGAGCGACGGTTGAGCGGCAGTCGTCGCTCCGACACGAAAAACGCATCGCCGCCCGGCGCCAGGCGTGCCCGCTCGGCGAGCCAGGCCTTGATCACTCGCAGCTCGTCGGTCCTGAGCGGATGCGTGGTCGATAGCCCCTTCTTTAGCCTGAACACATGCAGCACGCGGCTCTCGACATCGACCTGGTGCAACTTGAGCCCACAGGCCTCCGATACCCTCAGGCCGTGGCGAAAGGACAGCAGGATCAGGCAGCGGTCCCGGGCCTCGGTGCGACTGCCACGCGTGGCGGCGATGAGGCACTCGACTTCGCGTGCGGTGAGATAACTACGCTCATTCATATCCTGGCCCCCTCCTGATCAATCCTGCACACGCCCCAGCGCATCGACTGCCGCCTCCAGCTGCTTCGTCACGTCCATCAACTCGCGAACGAGCGCCGCATCCAGGTCGAAACTGCCCTCGTACTCGGCGAGATTTCGCTTGTTGTGGCACAGATCGAGCACGCGCCATTTTGCAGCCGGGAGACCGACCGTGTGTGCCAAGGCCTGAAACACCAAGTAGCGGTTTTCGGACCGATAGCCATGCCAACGCAAGGCTGCGAGCGCCAAAGCATGTGCGGCGTTGTAGGCCAGATCAAAAGCACTCTCCAGACCCAGTGTCGGGGTCGCGGCATCGAGCAGCTTGCGCTTTGCAGATCGGACCAACCCATCGAACTCAGCCTGATTCGGGGGCTCGACCTTGAGCCCGCCTTTGCTGACCTTCGCGAGGTTATCGAGCGGGGAGCTCATCTTCGTTACCTATCAGGAAAATTTTCGGTTGCGAGAGCACGCGCTGAACAAAGTGATTGTCGGCGCGGATCTTCTCCGCCAGAGCGTCGGGGGTATAAAGCGCCGGGGACACCTTGCGCCCAAGCGTCTGCTCAGCCACACCCAAATGCTCGAACAAATCGGTGTAGCCGAGCGCATCGGTGACGACCATCAGGTCGATGTCGCTCGCGGCAGTATCCACCCCCTTGGCCACGGAGCCGAACACGAAAGCGCACCGGATGCGATCGGCAACATCCTTGAGGGCATCACGCAGCACATCGGCCAGGCCAACAGTCTTCAACACGATCCCTCGAAGCTCGGCAAAGATGGGCGACGCGGGGTTTGCCTGGTAGTGCTTCTGATTGCCAATGGCGGTGACCGTCACCAAATCGGCCGACACCAACTTCTCGAGCTCACGCTGTAATGCACCGCGTCCAGCGTCAGTCAGGCGAAGGAGTTCGTTGCCGTAAAACGAACGATCGGGCTGGCCGAACAACACCCCCAGCACACGTTGCTGCAGACCTGAAAACAGTGCGTCAGCGATTGATGTCTTATTCCTCCCCATATAGGGGATTATATGACCCATGAAGGGGACTTAACAAGCGCATCGGGTCCGAAACGGAAGCACGCGCACCCGATCGCCAGAGCAGCGTTCATCCTTTTGTCCAAAGTGCGCTTAAAAAAAGGGGGCTGGATCCGGTTCATCCCCGCGCGAGCGGGGAACGCCAGGCCGATGCCCGCGCGAACCTGGGCCTGCAGGGTTCATCCCCGCGCGAGCGGGGAACGCACGTCATAACCCTGGTGACGGTGCGTTTCAAACGGTTCATCCCCGCGCGAGCGGGGAACGCATACGCTCGACGAACCATCCGCGTTTTCTATTCGGTTCATCCCCGCGCGAGCGGGGAACGCTCGTAACTGTGCGAGCGTGACCCCTGCGCCTTGCGGTTCATCCCCGCGCGAGCGGGGAACGCACCGTAGCCTTGACCGTAGCCTTGACCGTAGCCGGTTCATCCCCGCGCGAGCGGGGAACGCCCAGGTACTGCTCTTGGTTCGGTCCGACGTATCGGTTCATCCCCGCGCGAGCGGGGAACGCCAGTTCGTCCAAGGGCCACCCGTTCCCAAGGTCGGTTCATCCCCGCGCGAGCGGGGAACGCTGCTGTTGGTTGCCAGCAACATACCATTGCCGCGGTTCATCCCCGCGCGAGCGGGGAACGCAGGTCGATTCCGACCTTGCCGGTCACTTCGACCGGTTCATCCCCGCGCGAGCGGGGAACGCGTCTCGCCCATCTGCCGCGTATCTCGATCGGGCGGTTCATCCCCGCGCGAGCGGGGAACGCTCGACCTCGACCGCGCCCCTCGCAAGGGTGCGCGGTTCATCCCCGCGCGAGCGGGGAACGCGCCGGGAGCTGGCCGAGCTCAAGCTTCATCAACGGTTCATCCCCGCGCGAGCGGGGAACGCGAGGCGGTGGCCGGGATGCCGCTGTGCGAGGACGGTTCATCCCCGCGCGAGCGGGGAACGCTCTTCCATCTCCATGAAAAACAATGGAAAAACGGATGCTTCAGATTTTACCAATGCATTTGCATGCTATTAGAATTTTCCTGATTGTTAAGGAGCATCCGACTTCGGCTCTGGATGGAAGCTCACCAACCTCACCCCATCCCAGTCTGCCGGCATTCGGCGATTAGCACCAAACGTTACGAACTCGAATCCCGCTTCGTTGTTGGTACGCCACACCATGACCGCGTTACCGTCTTCAATACCGGCCTCGACCTGCTGCCAGAGGTGTTCCCGGACCTTGTTCGAATAGTTGCCGACATACACTCCGGCACGCACTTCGAGCAACCAGACCGCCAAGCGCCCACGCAACCGGGGCGGTGCATTCTCAAGAACGATGACCAGCATCGCCGATGTTCTCGGGGTTGGGGATCGCCGGGCCAACGACGCCGTCGGCGGAACCTGGGCGCTTGATCTCGCCCGCAGCCAGCATGGTTTCGATATCCGGAATGATGCGCTCCAGCAGTCTGGTCTGCCGAAAGATGTCACGGCAGGCCAACCGGACCGCGCGCTCTGGATTCTGGGGTGAGGAAGCCGCCACCTTGAAAGCGGCGGGCACCACGGTTTCAAACTTGTAGATATCTGCCACGTCGTACACGAAGGACAAGGGCTTGCCAGTGTGTATGAAGCCGACGGCGGGCGCGTAGCCGGCCGCCAGCACCGCCGCTTCGGTTACCCCTTAGAGCGCAGCAGTGGCGGATGACAGGCAGCGGTTGGGAAGATCCGACACGTCCCAGTCTTCAGGGTTGTAATTGCGGCCCGACCACTTCACGCCAAACTTTTGTGCCAGCAGTTGATAGGTCTTGCGTACCCGCACGCCCTCGATGCCGCGCAACTGGTCAACGCTGCGCCGCGCCGGCGGCTCCTCGCCGAAGCGCATTGCGTACATTTTGCGCACCACCTTGAGCCGCAAGCTCTCGTCCAGTGCCAGGCGCGCCTGGTAGAGCAACCGGTCGGCACGTGCCCCGCCGGGCTGACCGGAGGAATACAGGCGAACCCCCGCTTCGCCCACCCACACAAGCAAGGCACCCACGCGCGCTGCGAGCGCCGCCGCCATGTGGGATACCCGCGTGCCGGGTTCCAGCATGATGCACGCGACACCGCCGACGGGAATGTGGGTGAGCACCGGCCGCACCCGGAAACCCTGCTGATCGACCACGACGAAGGCTCCATCGACGACATCGATCTCGCCCTTCTCGACGAAGACGATGGACATGCGTTCCTTGATCGGGATGGGTTTGAGCGGAGGAAGCACTGTCAGCGCTCGTCGAGGTTTGAAAGCACGCTCTCTACCAAGGCATCATACAGGTAGTAACCCGAGCCCTGAAGCTCATCGATCAATGGTTTGACCGCAGGTATGACGCCGCTTTGTCGGCCCAGTGCCAGCAAGCCCAAGGTGCCCAGCACCGGTAGCGCAAGCTCGCGCGCTATATGCCGGCCGCGCCGCTCGTCGATCAGCACTGTCGCTTGCAGAGCCAATCCCAGTGCCAGCGTATGCTGCTCGCCAACGTCGAGCCGCGCATCGGCTAGCTGCTGCGTGATGCTACCGGCGGCATCAGATAGGACGAAATCGGATTGAACGAGTGCGGCCTGCAAGCGCTCGGACTCCGGGGGGCGCGGCCTGCGCGAAACTTCGCGCCAGACAGTCGAGGAAACGACGATCTCATCAAAGTAACGCTTCGGGAGTGCGAGCAGATCGAGCCGAGCGAGCGCGATCAACGGCCCACTATCGGCGATTAGCAAGCGTCTGGACATACTGCAGTTCTTCGTCGAACTCCTCCGGAGTGATCCTGATGACGGCGATCTTGCGACGGCCCAACTCGTCGATGATCTCGCTCACCGACAGTCCAGCAATGGCAGCCGCACCTCCGAGGCTGATCTGTTCGGTATCGAAAAGGCGCACGGCGAGCTCGACCCGAATGGCGCGCGGATCGGCGCCGTCGCCCATCGGCACGGCCAGAAAGACGGGCTTACCATCGTCGGTCACCAGAGCCGGTTCGCCGCGTCTGACGTCAGCCAGCAGGCTTCCGGGGTGGCGGGTCAGTTCTTCAGCAGTCAGTTCATGCATGGCGGGCTCCCAAAGCCGTTAGACCGATGATGCGACTCGTGATTCACCCGGTCTCCGATTTGATTCGCAGCCCGGCAGAGGTTGCCGAAGGCTAGGCTGGACGTGGGATCGCGGTGGGATTGAGGTCAGTCGCGCAATTGGATGATAGTGCAGTTCATGTCGCAGGACGAACAAGCAACAAACCACAGCCGAAGGCCTTGGCGCGCCCGATACCGTTTGCGAGTGCGCGCGCGAAACGTTCCGCGTCGGTCACGACCAGCTCGCCCGCCAGGTCGACCGTGCTGAACCGCAACTGACCACGCTTGCCGCCATGTTGCTCGTAGGCTGCGACCGAGAAAGTCGACTTGTCGAGTTCGAATCCGTATTGATCGGCTCGGCTGGTGAGCCAGTCGGTGCATGCGGCATGAGCCAGCTCGTAGAGCGGTGGCGGCGGGTCTGGCTGGCCATCGGCCGTGGTCCGGTCCGGCCTCCATGCTTTCCAGTTGGGCAGGTCGCGAGCCGCAAGCAAGCGTTTCTTCGCATCCATGACCACATCGTGACGTACTGCGCCTTTGTCGCCCGTACGCGAAACCACCGGGTTGGCGCGCAATTCGAAACTCAGCCGTGTGCCGCTTGGTACCTGCGGCCTGTACTCACGCCACTGAATCTGCCAGACGTCTGAATCGGGCTCGGGCTTTCGTCGCGACACGACGTAGAAGCGGGGCAGGCCATCGGCATCGCGGCGACGGAACAGGAAGTCCCGATCCGTTCCCGATGGTGAGGGGAAGAAGCGCCACAGCCATTGGTGTTCGCCATAGGCGCCGCTCAACCGTTCGTGCGCGGCCCTGCGCTCGAAATCGGGGCGAGGGGTGATCAAGCTGAAATACACGTTCAGGCCTCCTTGCGGATCAGTGCCACATGCTCGGTACGGTCGCCGAACTGCCAACCCTTGCGACGAAGCGGACGATCCTTGCGGGTCACCGTGAGGTCGGGCGCAAGGCCGACGGCGATGCCCTGTCCCCAGGCGATGCGCTCAACCGAGGCCGGAAGTTCAAGCGATTCAATGCGGGTAGTGCCATTGAGCTTGGCGATTGCTTCGGTCAGCTGCTCCAGATACCTGTCAAACGCCTGGTCCGCGCTGTCCGTCTCGATGATCTGCGGATGCAGCGGGGCGCCAGGTGGGCATGCCTTGCGCCCGAGGTAAAGGACGAAGCGTGGCGTGCGCAGCGCATCGGCGAGCATCTCCAGCGAGTAGGGGCTGCTCTCGCTTGCCTGAATGGCGACCAGAAAGCCGGCATTCTGCCGATAGTCACGGGTGGACAGAATGGTGTTGAGGTCGTGCCGGGGGATTGCCAGTTCATCCCGTCGCGAGGCATGCGGGCGCTTCTTCAGGCTGGCCTGACGGGGCACCTGGGCGGTGTGATAGTCGCGCAGCAGTTTGCCTGACGACTGCACTCCTACTGCGTAGCCATAGGCGTCCCGCAGCGTGGCGTGGGCGGCTTCATCCTCGCGGCGCAGGCCCAGTGCCGCGCCCAGCAACCCGATCAGGGCTGAGATGCCGGGGTAATCGTGGCTCGGCCGGTATTCCCCAACCGCGGTATCGCCCCACGCCGATAGCGGCGCCTGGAGTTGAAAGACCAGTAGCGACATGGCTTCACTCCTGGGCGAAGCGGACCAACTCATCCAGACTGCCTTCGCCGGTTTCCGCGTTGATCGCGTAGCGTGCATCCGCGCAAGCGCCGTACACTTTGTCGAAGTTGGTGCGACGCGTTTCGATGGCTTTCACCGCCTCTTCCAGCATGTCCTCGCCCTCGAAGGGCTTGACCGGCTTGAGGAAGGCTTGGGCGAGCGATCGCGGTTGCTGGTCGCCCTTTTCGGCGAGCACGTAGCTGGCGTAGGCGCGTGACGCGTGGCTGTTCTGCATGCCGGTGGGGCTGACCTTGGTGACCGCGTGGATGAAGGCCTGGAGCGCCTTGTCCGCCAAGGCCTTGTCACCGCCGAGGTTGTCCACGAGCAAGGCTCGGTCGATGCAGATGTAGAGGTAGAACAGACCGGCGCCGTAGCTGCGCTCGCCAATGTGCGCCGCGCCTTTGTCGGTGAGGCCGTCGTTGAGATCATCGACCGCGCTGAAGTAGTCGTCCTCGACCGCGCTCTTGTGCACGGTGATGGCGTGTGCGACCTGGATGGCCGCTTCCATGTTGAAGGCCGGGCTGTCTGCGAGCATGCGACCGAACATGGCTATGTCTGCCGCCTTACGGGGGGTGCGAAGCAGCTTGAGTTCTTCCTCGGTCGACCCGGCGTTACGGGTCGCGCAAGTCTGCGCGAGCTGCACGACGGCCTCGACTTCTTCGGGGCTGAAGTGCGCGAGCTGCTCGATTTGCAGGTCTTCGTCCTTTTCCGTCTTCTTGTCGGACTTCAGCTTGCCGAACTTGCCGACGATCTGGCGCGCCCACTCACGGGCGTTCTTATCGGACACGCCCGCCGCGATCAGCACACCGTGCACGCGCTTGCCCATGTCCTTGGTGCGGGTACCGATATGGCCGGCCAAGGCGGTTTCGAAGATGTCCGACGTCCGCCATGCGCGCTTCTGGCTTTGCGAGGAGATCCGCAGCCGCAGCGCGTCGCCCATCAAGGCTGTCTTGGGGCGGCCGGTGTCGTCGCGGTTGAGGTTGGAGGGCGGGTAGCTGGTCAGCACGTGCAGTTGAACGAAACTGGACATGGGGTGTTCTCCTTGAGCGGAAAGGGTGAGGGAGTCGTGACGGAATCGGGGGAGTCAGTCGGCGCCGCGAGCGGGCCAGTCATAGGCGTAGGCCCATCGCTTCTTGCGGTCGTCACCCCAGAACAGGATGTCGTCGGCCAGTGCAATCACGTCCACGCGGCGCTCCATGATTGGCAGCACGCGCCGCAAACCCGCGAACAGGCTGTCGACATCGGGCGACTCCAGCAGGCGTGTGAAGCGCAACTCGCTGACCAGCGGCCTATCCTCGCCGGGCGCCTTGTAGCTCATCGCTTTGGCGGGTGATCCCGGTTGATCCTGGGTGACATGCGCGAGCAGGCCGACAATGGCGGCGAGACGGTCGTCGCGCGCGGAGACGCTGTCCGCGTTCCATCCGGCTGCCTGAAAGCGACGGTACAGGCGCTGATAGGGCGCACTCAGGGCGACGGCGGTGACAGTGGGTGCGCGGCGCAGGATGGCGCGGCTGGCGCGGTCGTCTTCGAGCCTCTGCCACCAGTTGAGCAGAATCGTGCCGTAGGCGTTGTCGCGTGAGAATCGGTCGGACATGGGATCTCCTCAGACGTCTGCCGTCGCGGGTTTGCCGCGGCCGGCTGCAGGTTTGTCGGCGGCAGGCAGGCGCAGCACTTCGCGCATCTTCTTGCCGTTCAGGCTGTTCACCAGTTGCCGGTGGGCTTCGGCCACGCGCCGTGGCTTCTGTCGCTCGATGGGGCCAGCGCCGACGAAGGTGGTGTCGAACAAGTTCAGGGCGGCGCTGCGCAGGGCGTGGTGCCAGGCTTGCCGGCTTTCCAGCGTATCGGGGTCGGCGCTCTCGTCCTGGCGGACTGCCTCGATGCACTGCCTGAGTTGCGTGTAGAACGCCGTTTCCGTTCGCTGCCAGAATTCGGCGTCGATGGCGCTGAAGTCACCGCGCGCATCGCCGCCGAACCACGCGGCCTTGACCGCGCTGCGCAGGTAGAACACCGCCTGCTGCGCGCCCGCGAGCGACGTTTCCACGGTGGCTGACACGGACCTCAGCGCTTCCTTGCCGGCGCACTCGCCCAATCCGTACAGGGGCAGACTGGATTCGTACCAGCAACGCGCCTTCATGTTGTCCATGTCATAGCCGAAGGCCCAAAGGCGCAACGCTCCGCCCAGTTGGCGACGGCGCCACTCCAGAGCGTGGGTGACGATGTGGGCCGGCCGTTGCTTGTTCTGGGCATCCGCCTGGCCCAGTACCCACGCCAGCCAGTGCCGGTATCCCATGCCACCCGGTTGCGGATGCAGTGGCAGCCACTCGCCATTGACCTCGTAGTAGGGAGAAAGCGGGTGATCCCAGGCGCCCTTGTAGTTGAGTCCGTAGTTCTTGGCGGTGAACTGGCGTATCAGCCCGTCCGACTCTCGTCCGCACAGATCGCAAGCGCCATGGGCGACGTTGTCGAAGTCGAGGCGAATCCGGCGTGGTGTCGCCCAGAAGATGTGGTCTGGGTGGACCTGCGCCGGGGCGAGTTCGCCACCCGGTTGCAGGCTCCCGACATCGGTCAGCCACGGAAAGCGGAACTGGGCGCCAATTCGACTCGCGTCGCCGCAACGTTCGAGATGCTGGGGACGTTCGAACACGTTGAGCCACACGTCCTGCCACAGGCTCGTGGGGGACTGGTGCAGCAGCAGAGTCGTCAGTGGCCCGCCGCCACGCAGCCCGGTGCGATAGCCGACCCCACCGGCAGGCGCATTGGTCTGCAGCGTGAAGAGCGCGGCGGCTGCGCAGGCCGGGCATATGCCATCGAGCCGCCCTCGCTTGACGAAATGGTCACTGTTGTTGCGTAGCGCGTTCTCGCCCGGCGATTCGATCAATAGCGCCGAAACCGGGTTGAGTGCCGACGCTTCCGAGGCCAAAGCTGCGTCCTGCATGAAGCGTGGGCCGTCACCATCCAGTTCGAACGCTTCGGCAACGGGAGCAAACCAGTCGCGCAAGGTCTGTGCGTCGGGTGGAGTGGTGAGCAACTGCCTCCAAGCCGTCGGGCTCTCGATTGGCGCCGTCGTCTGCAGCAGGCCGATGGCGAACTGCATCAGCGCACCGTTGAAATCCGCACGGTCGGCATCGAATGCGACGATGTCGGGGTCCGAAAGCTGCGTCGGTGCGATCCAGTCGCGGCGGCCATTCCTGCGGCGGGCGGGAATCCAAGAGTCTTCAAGCAGATGCATGCTGTCTCCCAGTGAGTAGGTGATGGGGCGATTTTGGAGGTCGCCCATGCTTTCAATTGGCGTCAACCCCGTTTGTTGGACGAACGAGATTCGGCTCCGAAGCCTTCGTCACAGAGCGGATGATAGGGCGGCCTCTGGGTCTTGTCAATAAAATTGAAGTATTCAGCTTCTCAAATAACGCTGCGCCTGATTTCTGTTCGTGCGAGAATCTTGACCGTTCTCCGTAGCAACGGAGATCAACCGTATTCGGCTTCCCTAGAAGCATTGGAATGCGTATGTTCCTCGCCCACGCGGGGCTCAAGGCTGAGTACCACTTTCGGCCATCGACAAACCACGTCGCTTGTCGTAAAGCCAGCGCCGCCTCTCGCCGGGTCTTCCGTCGGCAGGTGGCGCCTCGGCTTCACCCACCCACTCCCCGTCGACGTTGTGCAGCGCCAGCACGACCGACCATTTCCCCTTGTCCGGCAGCAGCGCTTCTGCGTCCTTCACCAATTGCTCCTTGGCGCCCTCTGCTTCCGGCACGCGCCGAGAAATCAGCCGCTCGGCCACTTTCACGCTGCTGTAGGCCCAGGCGTGACGCGGGATTTCGTGTTTAGCCCAAGGCCGCAGTAGGTCGCCATCCCAGCGGGCCAGCAAGACGGTCATGCTCGCTTCGCCGAGGCGGGTGGGTGTCTTGGCTTCGCTCCACCAGTCGATGCCGCCGCGTATGTATCCGTCAGCGCGCTTGATGGTGTTCTGCTGCGCGACGCTGAGGTCGCTGAAGTAGGCACCGTCGGCCTGGTTGGCGTTGGCCTGCAGGCAGGAGGGCAACTCCACGTCTTCGCCGAACACGCCTTCGATGAGTGCGCGGGCATCCTGTGGCATGGCGATGCGGCCCTGCTGAAGCGCTCTGGCGGTCAGCCACAGGTGACCGTGGTGGGGATAGACGGCGGCGGCTTTGGGAAAAGCCTGCTTGTACCAGTTCGCGGCGGGGTTCTCAGACCAGGCCGGGCCGAGCACCCACAGGCAGGGCTGGCCGCGCTGGTCCGCAGCCTGCGGGTCGGCCACCCGCGCGCCATCCGTGTCGCGCGGGTGGCGTTGCAATCGGCCGGCGCGTTGGATCAGGCGATCGATGGGGGCAAGGTCGGAGATCACCATGTCCCAGTCCGCATCCAGCGATTGTTCAGCGACTTGCGAAGCGATCACCAGCCGGCCGGCGCGCTGGGCGGGTGTGCTGGATTTTCCGAAGTGCGTGAGAATGCGCTGCTCGGTGGCAAGCCGGTCCTGCAGCGCGAAGCGCGCGTGGAACACGATGAGGTGATCCGCGTCGAGTTCGTTCTCAAAGTGCGCGTGGGCTGCGAGGACGTCGGAGACCGTGTTGCGCATCCAGCACACGCATTTGCCTTGGGCGAGCGCCTGGCGGATGGCGCTCAGCACTTCGTGTTCGTCGGCGACGTAGCGAATGGCCACATCCCGGCAAACCGCCTCGCGAGCAACGATGGGCCTGAGTACGGCATTCGTTTGCCCCTCGTGCCAGGATGTTACCAGCGGAAAGTCTGGCGAAGAGGCGCGGGGCAAAGGGTCTGCAGCGCGCCCGCGTGTAAAGGCATTGAACAAGCCCTGCTTCATGTGCTCAGGCAGAGTTGCCGACAGGAGAATGACGCTGCCACCGGCCATGGCGTGGAAGGTCAGTACGGCTTCGAGCACGCGCTGCATGTAGGCATCGCAGGCGTGCACCTCGTCGACGATCAGCACCTTGCGGAACAGGCCCAGCAGACGCAGGGACTGGTGCTTGCTGTAAAGGGTGGCGAGCAAGACTTGATCGATGGTGCCGACGCCGGCCGGTGCAAGCAGCGCACGCTTGGCATGATCGGCAAGCCAGGCGTTACAGCGTGCGGTGGCCGTGTCGTCCTGCTGTGCCGCGTCGCGTTCCTCCTGCCCGACAGGCAGGACGGAATCGGCGAAGGCCTCGACCAGTGCGCGTTGCCCGTGTGCCAGCACAAGGCTGGGATTGCCTTCGAACAGTTTGCTATAGACCTCCGCGATACGCCCGTACATCGCGTTTGCCGTAGCCATGGTTGGCAGCGCGATGAAGAAGCCGTCGGCGCAGCCGCAAGTCATCAGCCTGTGCGCGAGCATGATGGCCGCTTCGGTTTTGCCGGCGCCGGTGACATCCTCCAGTAGATGGATCTGTGGTGCGGATGCGAGAGGCGTATCGATGGTCCACGCTTGCAGGGGAGAAGGCGTAGCAATCTCGGGGAACAACTGGGCGAAGCTGCGTTCGCGGCATGGCTCCGGCAACACGCCGACGGCCTTGAGCGCGGTTTCAGCGCGTTCTTGCGTCTCCTCCCAGTATTCCTGGAGTGGAATCGCCTCCGCACGGTAGGGGAAGAACTCGGTATTGGAGCCAATCCAGTCTGCGAGCACAGTGACGCCCGCGAACCACCAAGCATGATCACGGCTCCTCGCTTCGAATGCGTCAGTGCCGAGTGCGGCATGCGCATTCCTGACTGCGTCCAGCGGGGAAAGGGCCCGAAGCTCATCCAGAAAGCCCTCTATAGCCGGAGAATCCGCCGAGCAAAAGTGGTGCTGCCAGTGGCCCCGAGAATCAGGGGGCAAGCCATGATGCCCTGTGCTGGCGCGCACCCACCAGCCGATACCGTCAAGCATGTCCTCGCTGTTCGGTCCGAACCAGCATTGATCGGCCGCTCGGTCCTTGAGGTGATCATCCCAGATCAGCCAGCCCAGCGTGTCGTGACGGACGACATAGGGTTTGCCGGGATCAACCTCCCTTCCCCGCAAGCGCCCGACCAGATCGGCACGCTGCCCCTGAAACGACTCGGCGAACTTGCCAAGATCATGGATGGCGAGGCAGAAGGCGAACCACGCGCAAAGCGGCTCATCCGCATCCAAGGCGAGGGCCTCGGCGAAGAGCCTGCGTAGTGCGGGCGAATACTTGAGGAGGGTGACGCCCACTGCGGCCACATCGAGGCAGTGATAGGGCAGCAGGTGATAGTCGCCGCCGGCCTCGAGTGGCCGCGCTTTTCCCCAGTAGCCGAAATGTGGAGCGCACATCAGACTAGCCCTTAACTGACGTTTGGCGTCTGCTGGGCAGACGAAGGCCGCCAGAGCAAGTCTGAACCCGTTGCCTCGCAAAACTCTCGGCGATGTTTCGCTGAAAGTCGTCCGTGTACTTCCCGAGGTCATGTAGCAGGCCAGCAACACGCGCGAGATCCTGCCCTCCGAAAGCTCGGGCGTGATTCGCCGAAAGAGCGCCTACGTTGGTCAGATGCTCGGCGAGCGGCTGCCAGTGCGATCTGTCGTCCTTCGAGGTTGAGTGAGCGAAAAACACCTTCTGCCTCCCCGCGCGGTTGCGCAATAGTACGCGAACGTCGTATGCATGGTGACAGTATGAGTCCCTCACAGGCTCATATAGTGAGCCTGTGAGGGTGAAGACGATGTCGTCTTCGGGGTGTGTGGTGGCGGTCACTACCAGGAAACAGCCACACCCTTGTGATCGAAGAAGCCGCCCGAATCGGACGCCTGCAGCCCCTCTATCACCTCAATGATCTCGCCCGCGGCTTGAACTGCCGGCCGGACGTCCAGTCCGGCTTTGGCGAAGGGTGTCGATAGGGGCGTGTCGACTGTGCCGGGGTGGAGCGCGACGCAGATGGCGTTGGAGTTGCGGCGGGCGAGTTCGATGGCGGCGCAGCGGATGAACTGGTTGAGGGCGGCCTTGGAGGCGCGGTAGCTGTGCCAGCCGCCGAGGCGGTTGTCGCCGATGCTGCCAACGCGGGCGGAGAGGGTGGCGAAGACTGATTTGCCCTCTTTTGGAAGCAGCGGCAGGAAGTGCTTCATCAGCAGGGCCGGGCCGATGGCGTTGATCGCGAAGGCGTGGGCCATATGGGCGGGGTCGAGCTGGCGCAGGCTTTTTTCGGGCATGAAGCCGTGGCCGTGGAGGAAGCCGGTGGCGTCGATGATGAAGCGCAAGGGGTGGTCGCGCTGGCCGATGGCGGTGGCGGCGGCTTCGATGCCGGCCTCGTCGGTCAAGTCCAGTGGCGGTGTGCTGTGGCGCGAGAGGCCGATGACTTTGGCGAAGTGGCCGGAGGTTTCGAGCCGGGTGAGCAGCGCGGCGCCGATTCCGCCGCTTGCGCCGATGACGATGGCGAGGCCCTTGGAGGGGAAGGAGGATGCGGGCATGGTTGTTTTTCCTGATTTTGTGCGACGCTCGATTCGCGGCTGATGCCACGCAGGAGTTCGATTCCTCAG
>CAYTAY010000001.1:0-66187 GCA_964435845.1 uncultured Azoarcus sp. | reverse complement strand
CATCGAAGGAGTTTCGACACATGAGCAACAAAGTGAAGGTAGTGGTTGCAGGCATTACTGTGGTGGCAGCAATGGCGACGACCGGCTTGGCGAGCGCGAACACGCTCGAGACGGTCAAGCAGCGCGGCAGCGTCATTTGCGGCGTTTCCGATGGCCTACCCGGCTTTTCGATGCCTGACGAGCGCGCGAACTGGACCGGCATCGATGTCGATACCTGCCGCGCGATTGCTGCCGCGATTTTCGGCGACCCCAACAAGATCCAATTTCGTTCGCTGAATGCGCGCGAGCGCTTCACCGCGCTCCAATCGGGCGAGGTGGATGTCCTTTCCCGCAACACCACCTGGACGCTGGCTCGCGACGCTTCGCTGGGCTTGAACTTCACCGGCGTCAACTACTACGATGGCCAGGGATTCATGGTGCGCGAAAGCCTTGGCGTGACCAGCCCCAAGGAGCTTGACGGCGCCACGGTCTGCATCCAGGCGGGCACCACCACCGAACTCAACTTGGCAGACTATTTCCGTGCCAACGGCATGAGTTACGACGCGCTCGTGTTCGACACCTCCGACCAGACCATCCAGGGCTTCGCCGCCAACCGTTGTGACGTCTTGACCTCCGACATCTCCCAGCTCGCCGCGCTGCGCAGCAAGCTCGACGACCCGTCCACTGCGGTGCTGCTCGAAGAACTGATCTCCAAAGAACCGCTCGGTCCGGTGGTGCGCCAGGGCGACGATCAGTGGTTCAACGTCGTCAAGTGGACCCTCAATGCCCAGATCAATGCCGAAGAGCTCGGCGTCACCTCGGCCAACGTCGAGGAGATGAAGGCCTCGGAGAACCCCGAGATCCAGCGTCTTCTGGGCACCTCCGGCGACCTTGGTCAGCACATCAACCTCTCGGCCGACTGGGCCTACAACATCGTCAAGGGTGTCGGTAACTATGGTGAAATGTTCGAGCGCAACGTCGGCCCGAACACGCCGTTGGGACTGCCGCGCGGCATGAACAACCTGTGGAATAACGGCGGCATCCTTTACGCGCCACCGATTCGCTGATCGAGCGAAGCTGAACCGGGGCCGCCCCTTTCGGGGCGGCCCTTTGCAGTGCCCGCACGGGTGCTGTCGTCATCGGGAATGCAACTCATGGCCGATAAACGCACAAAGCGTTCGGGTCGCTTGGCGCGCCTGTGGAACGACCCCACGGTTCGTTCGCGCACCTTCCAGGTTCTGACTGCGCTGGTCGTGGTCTATTTCTTCTGGACGATTTTCCAGAACACCGTCGACAACATGCAGCGGCGGGGCATCAACACCGGACTCGGATTTTTGAGCCAGCCTTCGGGCTTCGGCATCGTCATGAGTCTCATCCCCTACAACGAGACCATGTCGTATGGGCGAACCTTCTGGGTCGGTTTGCTCAATACCCTGCTGGTTTCCGGGCTGGGCATTCTGCTTGCCACCATCGTCGGTTTCATCGTCGGAATCGGACGACTTTCGAAGAACTGGCTGGTTTCGAGCCTGTCGGCGGTTTTCGTCGACACCTTCCGCAATATTCCCTTGTTGCTGCAGATTTTCTTCTGGTATTTCGCGGTGCTCCGCAATCTGCCCGGACCGCGCGACAGCATGGTGATCGGAGAGATGTTCTACCTCAACAACCGCGGTCTCTATCTGCCGGCACCGATACCCGGAGAGGGCATGGGATTCGTGTGGGCTGTCCTGTTCGCCGCCATCGTCGGCGCGGTCCTGCTGTATCGCTGGGCACGCAAGCGTCAGGATGCCACCGGCCGGCTGTTTCCGGCGGTCCGGGTCGGTTTCGCCATGGCCGTCGGCCTGCCACTGCTGGCATTCGTCGCAATGGGCTCGCCGATGGGCTGGGACGTGCCGGAGTTGCGCGGCTTCAATTTCCGGGGCGGCATTGTGATGATCCCGGAGCTGGGTGCGTTGCTGCTCGCACTGACGGTCTACACGGCCGCCTTCATCGCCGAGATCGTCCGCTCCGGCATCCAGGCGGTGAGCCATGGTCAGACCGAGGCGTCTTCGGCGCTGGGTCTCAGGCGCGGCACCACGCTTCGTCTGGTGATCATTCCCCAGGCCATGCGTGTGATCATTCCGCCTCTGACCAGCCAGTACCTGAACCTCACCAAGAACTCGTCACTGGCTGTGGCCATTGGGTATCCGGACCTGGTTTCGGTATTCATGGGCACCACCCTGAACCAGACCGGACAGGCGGTCGAGATCGTCGCGATCACGATGTTGGTATACCTGACGATCAGTCTGACGATTTCGTTCCTGATGAACATCTACAACAAGGCTGCGGCCTTGAAGGAGCGCTGAGATGTCCGACGGCAAGGTCAATCCGGTACTGCCGGCGCCCAGTACCAGCGTCGGAGTCATCGGCTGGATCAGGAAGAGCCTGTTCCCTTCCTGGTACAGCGGTGTGGTGACCGTGGCACTCGGCTATTTCATCATCTCCAGTCTTATTCCGTTCGTCGACTGGGCGATTCTCAAGGCCGACTTCATCGGCAACTCCCCGGCCGACTGCACCAGCGAGGGCGCTTGCTGGGTGTTCATCGGCACCCGGCTGGACTTTTTCATTTACGGCTTTTACCCGGAGAGCGAGCACTGGCGGGTCAACATCATCTACCTGATCTTCGGGATCATCATCGTGCCGCAGTTGTTCAGCGCGGTCTCGGCGCGGATCAAGATGATCCTCGGCGTGTTCGGCGTCACTGTCTTTCCGGTGCTGTCCTTCGTCATGATCTACGGCAGTGAAACCTTCGGCCTGCCGATCGTCGGCACCAGTCTGTGGGGCGGGTTGACGCTGACCCTGATCCTCGCCTACGTCGGGATTGTCGCCGCGATTCCGATCGGCATCCTGCTCGCGTTGGGACGGCGCTCGGACATGCCGCTGGTGCGTGCATTGTGCGTGGTGTTCATCGAGTTCTGGCGCGGCGTGCCGCTGATCACCATCCTCTTCATGGCTTCGGTGATGCTGCCACTGTTTCTTCCGGACGGCGTCACCTTCGACCGACTGCTGCGCGCGCTCATTGGCATCACACTGTTCCAGTCCGCCTACATGGCCGAAGTGGTCCGGGGTGGCTTGCAGGCGATCCCGAAGGGGCAATACGAGGCGGCCGAGGCGCTTGGTCTGGGCTACTGGCAGGGCATGGGACTCATCATACTGCCGCAGGCGCTGAAAATCGTCATTCCCGGCATCGTGAATACCCTCATCTCGCTGTTCAAGGACACCACGCTGGTGCTGGTGATCGGTCTCTTCGATCTGCTGCGTGCCGTGCAGGCGACCATCATCGACCCGGCCTGGCGCAACGTCGCGACCGAGGGCTACATTTTCGCGGCCTTTGCCTTCTGGGTGTTCTGCTACGGCATGTCGCGCTACAGCCAGATGCTCGAACGCAAACTGCACACCGGCCACAAGCGTTGACGCGCGCCGGCGGCGAATCATAGCAAGGAGTCTTTCCGCAATGAATCAGGAAACGGAATTGATCAAGTCGCACGCGCCGGTGGCGTCCAAGGCCGATAAGAGCGAAGCCATCATTCAGGTCATCGACATGCACAAGTGGTACGACCAGTTCCATGTGCTGCGCGGCCTCAATCTCGAAGTGAGCATGGGTGAGCGCATCGTGATCTGCGGACCCTCGGGTTCGGGCAAGTCCACCTTCATCCGCTGCATCAACCGCCTCGAAGAACACCAGCGTGGGCAGATCATCGTCGACGGCATCGAACTGACTGACGATCTGCGCAATATCGACACCATTCGCCGCGAGGTCGGCATGGTGTTCCAGCATTTCAATCTGTTTCCGCATCTGACAGTGCTCGAGAACTGCTGTCTTGCGCCGATCTGGGTGCGCAAGACGCCGCGCAAGGAAGCCGAGCAGATCGCGATGAAGTACCTCGAGCGGGTCAAGATCCCTGATCAGGCCAGAAAGTACCCCGGTCAGCTCTCGGGCGGACAGCAGCAACGGGTGGCGATCGCCCGCTCATTGTGCATGAACCCCAAGATCATGCTGTTCGACGAGCCGACCTCGGCCCTCGACCCGGAGATGATCAAGGAAGTGCTGGACGTGATGATCGAACTCGCCGAAAGCGGCATGACCATGCTCTGCGTGACCCACGAGATGGGCTTTGCAAAAACCGTCGCCGACCGCGTGATCTTCATGGACCAGGGCGAGATCGTGGAGCAGGGCACACCGAAGGAATTCTTCGGTAACCCGCGTGAGGCGCGGACGCGCCAGTTTCTGCAGCAGATCCTCAATCATTGAGTGTGCGTTGGGGGCGCGCCGCATTCGCGCCTCACAGCGCCCCCACAAGAGCGGCAGACATCGTGGAGTCTGGTGTCCTCAGTCGCGATTGTCCGGCAGCACGATGTTCACCTCGAGAACCTCGTAATTGTCCTGTTTTTCGAGGTTAATCTTGATGTCGTCCGGGTTGACCGAAACGTACTTGGAAATCACCTCGATCAGTTCGCGCTGCAGCGCAGGCAGGAAATCCGGGCCGTGGGTGGCACTGCCGTGTTCGCGCGCGATGATGAGCTGAAGCCGTTCCTTGGCGATGGAGGCGGTTCTCTTCTTCTCACCGAAGAGCAGGGAAAGCAGGGACATGTCACTTGCCTCCGAACAGGCGCTTGATGATGCCCGGCTTTTCGTAGTTCACAAAACGTAGCGGCCGGTCTTCACCGAGAAAGCGTGCCACGACATCGGTATAGGCTTCGGATACGTCGGTGCCCTTGAGATGAATCGCCGGGGTACCCTGGTTGGAGGCATGCAGCACCGACTCGGACTCTGGGATGACGCCGATCAGCGGCACCCGCAGCAACTCCTGGACGTCCTTGTAGGAGAGCATTTCGCCGTCGTCCACACGCTTGGGAGAGTAGCGGGTGATCAGCAGGTGTTCCTTGACCGGTTCGCGCCCCTCAGCGGCACGGCGCGACTTGGACTGAAGAATCCCGAGGATGCGATCGGAGTCACGCACCGAGGAGACCTCCGGGTTGGTGGTGACGATGGCCTCGTCAGCGAAAGCGAGCGCCAGCACGGCCCCGCGCTCGATGCCGGCGGGCGAATCGCACACCACGTAGTCGAAACCCATGTGTTCGAGCTCCTTGATGACGGTCTCGACGCCTTCCTCGGTCAAGGCGTCTTTGTCCCGCGTCTGGGAGGCCGGCAGCACGAACAGGTTCCCGCAGTTCTTGTCCTTGATCAGCGCCTGGTTGAGTTTGGCTTCGCCGTTGACGACGTTGACGAAGTCATAAACCACGCGACGCTCGCAACCCATGATGAGGTCGAGATTGCGCAGGCCCACGTCGAAATCGATGACTGCAGTCTTGTAGCCGCGCAGCGCGAGGCCAGAAGCAAAGGCTGCGCTGGTGGTGGTCTTCCCAACCCCCCCCTTCCCGGATGTAACGACGACGACTCGAGTCACGGTGGTTCCCTTTTGGATGTTTTAAGCGATTCAGTCAAGCTGCAGGGCCTCGATGCCGAGCTTCTGCTCGCGCCCGGAGTCACTCAGCCGAACGACGGCAGGGCGTCCGGCGACGTTTTGCGCAATGCCCTGCTCGAAGGTCTTGTAGATTCCCGCGATCGATACGATCTCGGGGCCAAAGTTGGACGTGATGATACGCGCTGCGGTGTTGCCTTGCGCGCCGGCGAGCGCCCGCCCACGCAAGGGGCCGTAGCAGTGGATGGTGCCATCGGCAATCACTTCGGCGCCGTTGCTCATTCCCGCCAGCAGCACGAGATCTCCGCCCTTGGCGTACACCTGCTGACCGGAGCGAACCGGCCGTTCTACGAACATCGTGCCTGCTGGCACCGCTACCGGAGGCGGTGGTGGAGGCGGAGGCGCTTCGACACGTGCCGGGGCTGGGCGTGCCGGGCTTGCAAGCGGAGCCGACAATTCGGCGCCATCGAGCTGAGCCAGACCGGCTTGACGCGCTGCGGCAACCAACTCGGCAGAAAGATTCCGCACGCCGATCGGTTGCAGGCGGAAGCGGCGGAAGAGGCTGATCAGCCCGGACCAGTCAATGCGGTCGGGCTCCGAAGGCAGGCCGGAGAAATCCAGGATCGCGGGTTCGCCGTTGAAAAAGTCGGCCATGCCGCCAAGCATCTTGTGCAATTCGTCCGCCAAAGGTGCCGGACGTGCGTCGCGAAGCACTGCTACCGTGGCTCCGATGCTGGCGTTGCGGAATTCGATTATCCGGGGCGAGGAGCCTTCGGTCATGGTGTGGGCTGAACTCTAAAACGTTGGAGTCTACTGACGGGTCGGCTCGACGGCAAGGCCAAGGCCAAGGCCATACGCCTGGGGCGAGCCTAATGGAAGGTGGGGGGTTCGGGTTGACCACCAACATCCGCTTGTGCAGCGAAGAGCGCATCGACATCGACTGCGTCGAAGTGGTAGGCGTGATTGGACAAATCGTCGCGGACCACCACTTCACCATGCTCGGCGAACATTTCGCGGACCTCGGCTTCGCCCAGCGAGCGGAGCATGGCCGCGATCTTGTCCGGGTCTCGAGGCCAGTCGTGGTCGACTGCCCTGGTATCGAAGAGGCGGACGCTTTCCTCGGCAAAAAGACGTGAAAGCAAGACATCGGCAGCCAGATTGAGGAGTTCTTCAGGTTTCACCGTCGACGCGAGGGTGCGAACGCGGTCCCAGCCGTCGGCATCGCGCGACTCGGCGCCGGGGAGTTTCTGCAGGAAGAGCGCAGCCGCCCGGTCCGCCGAGCAGGCGAGCCAGAGTCCTGCGGGTTGCTGCTCGGATTGCTGTAGATAATGCTCGAAGACCTCGGCTATGGACTGTCCTTCGAGCGGCACCAGGCTGATGAAGGGCTCACGCATGCTGGGTGAATCCAGTGTCAATTGCAGCCGACCCTCGCCGATCAGCTCCGTGAGGCCGGCGCGTCCGGCGATGTCGGCGTCGGCACGCGCCATGGCGCGCATATTCAGGGTGTCGCTGCAGTCGACGACGAGCAGGCCCACCGGTCCCTGGCCCTGGACCTGAAAGGTCAGCCGCCCCGGTTGCTTGAGGTTGCCCGCGATCACCGCCGCGACGGCGCACAGCTGGCCCAGCAGTCGGGCAAGCTCTGGCGGGTAGTCCCGGTTACGTTGAAGGGTACGCCACACGTCGTCGAGCTTGACCACCGCACCGCGGATGTCGAGCGCTTCGAGCATGAAGCGCTGCACATAGCTGGAGGCCTTCTTGCTCATCTGCGCTCTCCCACCGGAAAGTGACTGGAAAGCGCCTCAGGGTCGAAGCCCGCCACGATGTGGCCGTCTGCGCACTCGAGCACCGGTCGCTTGATCAGGCTGGGATGCGCCACCATCAACGCGATCGCTTCGTCCTGCCCGCTGATCTGCTGCTCTTCCGGCGCCAGCTTGCGCCAGGTGGTGCCACGCTTGTTGAGCAGTGCCTCACAACCAAGCTCCCCGCACCAACGCGCCAGGGTGGCCGGGTCGATCGCGACTTTCTTGTAGTCGTGAAAGTCGTAGGCGATACCGTGGCTGCTCAGCCAATCGAAGGCCTTCTTCATGGTGCTGCAGTTCTTGATGCCGTAAATCTTCGTGTTCATGGTGGGGTTGCGTTCCTCAACGTTTCTTCATCGCGTGTGCGAGGGCGTCGGCCATTGCGCCGGCCGCCTGCGGACGGGCATCGCGCCGCGCGGCGTCCTGGGGCGGTTTGCCGCGTCGCCGCTGCTGGTTTTCTCGCGGGGGACGGGGAGTCGGTTTCGCCTGAACCTCCGCGCCGAGCCGCATGGTCAGTGCGATGCGTTTGCGGTCGCGGTCGATCTCAAGGACCTTGACCTTCACGATATCCCCCGCCTTGACGATCGAGTGCGGAGCCTTGACGAAGCGGTCGGCCAGTGCGGATACATGCACGAGGCCGTCCTGATGCACACCGATGTCGACGAAAGCACCGAAGTTGGTGACGTTGGTGACCACCCCTTCGAGCAGCATGCCCGGCTCCAGGTCGCCGAGTCCTTCGATGCCTTCGCGGAAAGATGCGGTGCGAAACTGGGGGCGAGGGTCGCGGCCCGGCTTTTCGAGCTCGTCGAGAATGTCCCGCACCGTCGGCAGGCCGAAGCGTTCATCGGTCAACGCTGCCGGGTCGATAGACCGGATGTGTTCGCGCCGGCCCATGATTTCGCGCGCCGACCTGCCGATGCGCGCCAGCAGGCGCTCGACCACCGGGTATGCCTCGGGGTGTACCGCGGTGATGTCGAGCGGATTGTTGCCGCCAGGAACTCTGAGAAAACCCGCTGCCTGCTCGAAAGTCTTGGGGCCCATGCGTGGCACCTTCAGCAGTGCGTCCCGGTTGGCAAACGGACCGTTGGTATCGCGGTGCTCGACCAGCTTCGCCGCCAGTGCCGCATTCAGGCCCGATATCCTGGCCAGCAGCGGGGCTGAAGCGGTATTGACGTCGACACCCACTGCATTCACGCAGTCCTCGACGACCGCATCCAGCCCGCGGGCGAGCCTGCTCTGGTTCACGTCGTGCTGGTACTGGCCGACCCCGATGGACTTGGGGTCGATTTTTACGAGTTCGGCCAGTGGATCCTGAAGGCGGCGGGCGATCGATACCGCACCGCGCAGCGATACATCGAGATCGGGAAATTCACGCGCCGCGAGTTCCGAGGCCGAATACACCGAGGCCCCGGCCTCGGACACCATGACCTTGGTGAGCCCGAGCCCGGGATGGCGATGCATCAGATCAGCCACCAGCTTATCGGTTTCACGCGAGGCAGTGCCGTTGCCGATCGCGACCAGTTCGACCGAATGCTTGCGCGCCAGCGCTGCGATTGCGGCGATGGCCGGTTCGTAGTGCCGGCGGGGTTCGAAGGGGTAGACGGTGTCGGCGTCGACCACCTTGCCGGTGGCGTCGACCACCGCCACCTTGACGCCGGTGCGAATACCGGGATCGAGGCCGATCGTCGGTCTGCCGCCGGCAGGCGCGGCAAGCAGCAAATCCTTGAGGTTGCGGGCGAACACGCGGATCGCCTCTTCCTCGGCGCGTTCGCGCAGTTCGTTCATCAATTCGAGCTCGAGATGCAGCGAGATTTTCACGTTCCAAGCCCAGCGCGCGCAGTCGAGCAGCCAGCGGTCCGCGGGGCGCCCACGGTCGCTGAGCCCGAAATGCGCGCGTATGCGCATCTCGCAGGGGTGGGGCAGCTCCGGGTCGAGATCGGGTAGGTCGATAGTGAGCTTGAGCACCCCTTCGTTACGGCCGCGCAGCAGGGCGAGCGCGCGATGGGAAGGCATGTTCGCGAAACGCTCGCGGAAGTCGAACCAGTCGCGGAACTTGGCGCCCTCGTTGTCCTTGCCTTCTACGACGGTCGACCGCGCTTCGCTGCCGTCCTTGAGCATCGCGCGCAACTCACCGAGCAACTCGGCATCCTCGGCGAACTCCTCGACCAGAATCTGGCGGGCACCGTCGAGTACGCGCTTCACGTCAGCAAAACCAGCCTCCGGATTGAGGTAGGCCACCGACGACTGCTCCGGGTCGAGCATCGGATCGGCCAGCAAGGCCTGCGCCAAGGGGGCGATGCCGGCCTCTCGGGCGATCTGGGCCTTGGTCCGGCGCTTGGGTTTGTAGGGCAGGTAGAGGTCTTCGAGCCGCTGCTTGGTTTCGGCGTTCTCGATTTCGGCCTGCAACGCCTCGGTCAGTTTGCCCTGTTCCTCGACGCTGGCAAGCACCGTTGCACGACGGGATTCGAGGTCGCGCAGGTAATCGAGACGTTCCTCCAGGGTGCGCAAGTGCGTGTCGTCGAGACCGCCGGTCGCCTCCTTGCGATAGCGGGCGACGAAGGGCACGGTCGCGCCCTCGTCCAGCAGTTGGATGGCGGTGAACACCTGGCTGACGCGTACACCGAGTTCGTCGGCAATGCGTTGTTCGATGGGTGGCAGCATGTCGGCGTGGCGTCGGGTTCGAGTCTATCTCATTGAATGATGAAGGTCTGGCGGCCAAACCAGGCCGCCCCGGCGTCGAGCGCCACCTTCTGGCGAGCGGCCGCGGCTTCGACGCAGAGCATGCGGCGGAAATCGAGCGGCGCCATGTCCGGCAGGGTGGCGCAGTCTGCCTCCCAGGGGTTCCAGACCACAACATCCGGGAAGCCCTCCGATTCGATCAGCAGGGCACGGGGCGACTCGATCAGCAGCACAGGCCGGGTTACGTTGTGATAGACGCGGTTCACGGGGCCATCGAACTGCAGTCCATCCAAACGCTCCTTCTTGATGCGGTTATCGTCGGCAGCATCGCGGAATTCGAGACCAGTCAAACCGTTGAGCTGCACATGCTCCACCTCACGCACGCGGAGATAGGTGTGCAGCGCAGCGGTGAAGGCAAACTGACTGTGGCCGGTATTTTCCACATGAAGCTCGACATCGACGCGGCCGCGGTCCAGCACGATGGTTACCTCGACATCGAACATCTGCGGCCACAGCAACATGCTTTGCTCGGACTCGCAGATGCCGAGGGTGAGCAGCGCATAGGTATTCCCGGTGCGCCGCTGGCGAACCTCCCACATCGCGGTACGAAGCAGACCGTGCTTGGGCAGCTTGCCAAGGCCGGAAAACTGGGGAAAGCAGACTGGGACCCCGCCGCGAATCGCGCATGAGCCATCGAACACCGCGCGCTCGCTGAGGAACAGGCGTTCGTCGCCGATTGCCGGCTGCCACGACAGGAGCTGCCCCCCGAGCAGGGATACCACGGCCGACGCGCCATCGGGTGTCTTGAGTGAAACGGCGGGGATGCCGTGAAAGTCGATATCCTCGAGGGTGGCAGGCATGGCAGGCTCAGGGAGAGAAAACGATAGCGGGTGAGCCCTGGCCGAGGCCAGGGCTCACCCGTCGGATGGGGCGATGATACTTCAGAGCTGGAGCGGGAGCACGCCGAGCTTGACGGTGCTGTCCTCGGGGTCGTTGCTGAGAGTGAATCCGAGGCTATGTACGAAGCGCAGCATGCGGTCGTTGTTGGCCAGGAATACCCCGTTCATGTAGCTCAGGCCGCGGTTGCGCGCGGTTTCGATGAGAACACCCATGAGCTTGCGGGCGAGGCCGCGATGCTGCCAGTCGTCGGCGACCACGACCGCGAACTCGCAGGACTCCCCGTCGGGGTTCACTGCATAGCGGCAGACGCCGAGTTCGACCTCTTTGCCGTTCTCCTCGATCGTGGCTAGAAAAGCCATCTCGCGGTCGTAATCGATCTGCGTCAGGCGCGCGACCATTGCCGGGGGTAGATCGCGCATTGTGTTCATGAAGCGGAAGTACTTGGTTTCCGCCGACAGACGGCTCACGAAATCCACTTCGAGTTCGGCATCCTCGGGCTTGATCGGCCGAATCGTGATTTCCTGGCCGTCTGGCTGGGTCCACTTGGTGATCAGGTGCGACGGATAGGGGTGGATCGCCATGTGGTCGTAGCGATCGGCGGACGGCGCGACGTTGTCCGCGACCAGGCGCGCATCGACTGCGACTGCGCCTTTCTCGTCGACGATCAGCGGATTGATCTCGAGCGACTGCAGCCAGGGCAATTCGCAGACCATTTCCGAAACCCGCAGCAGCACGAATTCGAGTGCCTCGTGGTTGATCGCCGGCATGTTGCGGAAATCTTCCAGCAGCGGGGCCACGCGCGACGACTGGATCAGGTCGCGCACCAGGAAACGGTTCAGCGGCGGCAAAGCGAACGCGACGTCACCCTTGGATATGGCTTTGTTGCCGCCTTCGCCGAAGGTGATCACCGGACCGAACACCGGGTCGCGCTTGACGCCGACGAACAGCTCGCGGCCGTGGCGCTTGAGAATCATCGGCTCGATCGCAACGCCGTTGATTGCCGCGTCCGGTTTGTTGCGACGGATCTCGTCGAGAATCTCCTGATGGGCGGTGCGGACCGCGGCAAGACTGCCGAGGTTGAGCCTCACCCCGCCCGAGTCCGCCTTGTGAATAATGGAGGGCGAGTCGATCTTCATGACGACCGGCAGGCCGATTTCCTCGGCCAGCACCATGGCTTCCGTAGCGGAGCGGGCCACCACGGTCTGCGCAATCGGAATGCGGAAGGCCGCGAGACAGGCCTTGGATTCCATGGCGTTGAGCACCTTGCGGCGTTCGGCCAGCGCGGTTTCGATGACCAGGCGTGCGCTCTCGATGCTCGGCGGGTTGAGGTGAGACAGTGATGCAGGCGTCTGCATCAGCAGTTTCTGGTTGCGGTAATAAGCCGAGATGTGGCCGAACAATTCCACTGCCGGTTCGGGCGTCCGGAAGGTCGGAATGCCGGCATCGATGAAGCGCTTGCGTGCCTCGCCGACCAGTTCCTCGCCCATCCAGCAGGTCACGACTGGCTTGTCCGCGGTTTTCTCGATCTCGATCACGGCTTCGGCCACCGCTGTGGACTCGGTCATCGCCTGAGGCGTGAGCATGACCAGCACGCCGTCGACGTTGGGATCTTCCAGCACCGATTTGAGAGTCTTGCGATAGCGCTCGACATCGGCATCGCCCCCAATATCGACGGGATTGGCGCGCGAGCAATGAGGCGGCAAGGCAGCCTTGAGTTTCTCGACGGTGACCTCGGCAAGGTTTGATAGCGGAATACCCAGATCGGACGCACGGTCCGCGGCCATGACACCCGGTCCGCCGCCGTTGGTGATCACTGCCAGACGGCTGCCGCGCGGCCGGAAGTGCGAAAAGAGTGCATTGGCTGCAGCAAACAGCTGGCCGAGATTGTAGAGGCGGATCACTCCGGCACGGCGCAGGGCCGCGTCGAAGACCGCGTCCTCGCCGCTGGCGAGACCCGAGTGCGAAAGGATCGCGCGGGAAGCCTCGGGATGGCGCCCAACCTTGATCAGCAGCACCGGCTTGACGCGTGCTGCGCCGCGCAGCGCGCTCATGAAGCGCCGGGCGTCGCGGACGCCCTCGATGTAGAGGATGATGCTCTCGGTACGCGGGTCCGAGATCATGAATTCAAGCACCTCGCCGAAATCGACGTCGCTGCCGGAGCCGAGCGAGACAACGTTGGAAAAACCGACGTTGTTCGGCTTGGCCCAGTCAAGAATCGCCGCACACAGGGCGCCCGACTGGGAAATCAGGCCGATCGAACCGGGCAGGGCGGTGGCGTGGGCGAAGGTGGCGTTGAGTCCGAGACTTGGACGCATGATGCCGAGGCAGTTGGGTCCAAGCAGGCGGATCTTGTAGCGGCGGGCGGACTCGACCAACTGACGTTGCAGCAATTCGCCGCGCGCACCGGCTTCGGCAAAACCTGCAGTGAGCACGATGGCGGCACGCACGCCTGCACGACCGCAGCTGTCGATGATCGCCGGCACCTTGTCCGAACGAAGCGCGATGACGACCAGATCAAGCCGGTGCGGCACGTCTTCCACGGACTTGAAACACGGGACCTCGAGGACTGCTTCGTGATTCGGGTTGATCGCAAAGACACGCCCCTTGTACCCACCGTCGAGAATGTTGCGCATGACAACGTTGCCAAGCGATCCTTCACGCTCGCTGGCGCCGATGATGCCGACCGATCGGGGTTGCAGCAGCGGGTTGAGATAGTGCTTTTCTTTCATGGTTTTATGGGCATTCGCGCCTGGGTGAGAGTGCGTTCAGCTGCGTCTGGCAGGCGTAGCGGGCGGCAACGCCTGCGCGACGAGTCGGTATGGAGCAAGAGTTTACCGCAGTGCAGCAAACCCAACCGTTAAATATGCCGCTCTCGCCCCTAGGGAAAACCCTAGTCATTGTAAGGTCAAAGAGTCGAGTTTGGTCTCGGCTCAACCGAGCGTGAAAAAAAACGTCGCCCCTTGTCCGGGGCTGGACCGCGCCCAGATGTGTCCGCCGTGGCGGCGAATGATGCGTTCCACATTCGACAGGCCGATACCGGTGCCTGGGTAGCTGTCCGCCTCATGGAGCCTGAAAAAGGGCTCGAAAAGCCGTCCGGCATGTGCCATGTCGAACCCGACACCATTGTCGCTGACCATGAATACCCGTTGCTCTCCCTGGCGTTCGGCATGAAAGCTGATGCGGGTGACCGTTTGCGCGGCCGAGAACTTCCAGGCGTTGCGAATGAGGTTCTCCAATGCGACCCGCATCAGGCTGCGATCGGCAGTGACCACGAGCTCTGCCGTGACCTCGATCTGGGTCTGGCGACCCGGGCTTTCTTCGGCAAGCTCTTCAACGATCTGCGTGACGAGCTCGGAAAGATCGATGCTCTCCCGCCGAATGGACTGGCGGGACAGGCTGGCCATCGCGATCATGGCGTCGCTCAGCTGCCCCATTCGATCGGCTGCATTGCGGATGCGGTGAAGGTGGTTTCGCAATGCGTCGGACAACTGAGCGTCAAGTTCTTCCTCGAGAATGCGTGCGAAACCGTCTATGGAGCGCAACGGTGCCCGCAAGTCATGCGAAATGGAATAGGAGAACGCCTCCAACTCCCTGTTCGACGCCTCCAGTTCGGCGGTACGCAACCGCACCCGGCTCTCGAGATCGCGATTGATGTTGCGTAGCGATAGCTCCGCGATCTTTCGCGGGGTAACGTCGTCGAGCGTGCCCACGAGTCCCACCCCTACAACACCCGGTGCAGGCCGGAGATTCACCTGGACCCATCGGGTTTCACCGCCTTTGGCGGTAATCCTGACCTCCATGCCACATTCCTTTTGGGTGGCCGACCCGAGCTCACGGATATTGGCCACGAGTACGCCTCGGTCATCCGGATGCACGAACCGCGCGAGTGGTTGGTCGATGGCTTCACGGATCGGGTGTCCAGTCAGTGTCTCCCAGGCCTGGTTGAGGTAGCGAATCCGCGCACCGTCGTCGAGCGTGAGCACCACCTCACGAATCGCGTCGAAAAAGGAAGGGTCTGGCGCGCGATTCACGGCATCTCGCGAGCTTTTGTGCGCTGGCGCCGGACGATTCATCAGACGAGACAGCATGAACCCGCCCGCAAAGGCGCCCAACGTAACCGCCACTGGCAGCAATAGCGGGTAGAAAGCTGCGAAGTTGGTCATCGGGGAGTTCCTGCGCCTGTTTTGGTCAGGGCTTGACCAAAGAAAGCCTGCAGGCCTGGTGGCCTGTTTCACAAATACCGGAACACGAAAACGTGTCTTGATTTACGAAGCAGACCACTAGCGCGACTGTCCGTCGAGCATGGCCTGGGCAACAGTCCGATGCTAGCATTGGCGGTTAGCGCAACCAAGGATTCGAATCGTATGAGCAAACTAGACGGTGCCGGGCTGTTTCGCCAGCAGGCATGGATTGACGGGCAGTGGACATCGGCCGATTCAGCCCGCTGCTTCGAAGTCACCGACCCAGCGACTGGCGAGGTGATCGGGCGAGTCCCGGATATGGGCGAAACAGAGACCGCACGCGCCATCGCGGCGGCAGACCGGGCCTTCGCCGGCTGGAGCCGCAAGCTTGCCAAGGAGCGCGCCACCATCCTGCGGCGATGGTTCGAGTGCATCATGGCGTCGAGCGATGAACTCGCGCTGTTGATGACCACCGAACAGGGCAAGCCGCTTGCCGAGGCGCACGGCGAGGTCGCCTACGCAGCCTCTTTCGTCGAATGGTTCGCGGAGCAGGCCAAGCGTGCCAACGGCGCTATTCTGCCTACCACCGGAAGCGACCGGCGCCTGCTGGTAATGCGCCAGCCGGTAGGCGTTTGCGCGGCGATCACGCCGTGGAATTTTCCGGCGGCCATGATCACCCGCAAGGTCGCGCCCGCGCTGGCTGCTGGTTGCACCGTCGTGGTGAAACCGGCCGAGCAGACGCCTTTCACTGCGCTCGCACTCGCCGCACTTGCGGAACAGGCGGGCGTGCCGCCCGGGGTGATCAATGTGATCACCGGCGATCCGGTCGTGATCGGAGCAGCGCTCACCGGCAGCCCGACAGTGCGCAAGCTGTCCTTTACCGGCTCGACCGAAGTCGGCCGACTGCTGATGAGCCAGTGCGGACCGACGCTGAAGCGGCTGTCGCTCGAGCTTGGGGGCAACGCGCCGTTCATCGTGTTCGATGATGCCGATATCGACGCCGCAGTCGAGGGAGTGATGGCGTCGAAATACCGCAACGCTGGTCAGACCTGTGTATGCGCCAATCGCATCCTTGTCCAGTCCGGGGTCTATGAAGCCTTCACCGAAAGGCTCGCCGCAGCAGTAACCAGCCTCAAGGTCGGGCCGGGGGATCGCGAGGGCGTGAATATCGGCCCGCTCATCGACACCGCCGCGATCGACAAGGTCGAATCGCACATCGGAGATGCGCTCGCCCATGGCGCGCGGGTAGTGACCGGAGGCATGCGCCATGCACTGGGCGGCACCTTCTTCCAGCCCACGGTGCTGGCTGACGTAACGCCCGCGATGCGTATCGCGCACGAGGAAACTTTCGGACCGGTCGCGCCGCTGTTCCGCTTCGATTCCGAGGAACAGGCGATCGTCATGGCCAACGACACCGAGTTCGGTCTTGCCGCCTATTTCTATGCCCGCGACGTGGGTCGCATTTTCCGTGTTGCCGAAGCGCTGGATTGCGGCATGGTGGGGGTGAACACCGGGATCATGTCCAATGAAGTGTCGCCGTTTGGGGGCGTGAAGCAGTCCGGCATCGGGCGCGAAGGCTCGATCTACGGCATCGACGAGTACCTGGAGATCAAATCGGTCTGCCTCGGGGGTGTGGACCGGTGAGTGGGCATGCGTCGATCGGTCAGCCCTCGCACTGGGTGCAACGTTTTGGCAGCTTGATCCCCCACGGAGGGCGGGTGCTCGACTTCGCCTGCGGCAGTGGACGTCACGCTAGGTGGCTGGCTGCATGCGGGCTGCGTGTGGACGCAGTGGATAGGGACAAGGCTGCCCTGGCTGGACTGGCCGAAGTGCCCGGTGTGACCCCGCTGCAAGCTGACCTCGAAGAGGGCGAGTGGGCTTTCGGCCGCGACAGTCATGACGCGCTGGTGGTCACCAACTACCTGTTCAGACCGCGTTTCGACTTGATGCTGTCGGTGTTGCGCGAGGGCGGGGTGCTGATCTACGAAACCTTCATGGTGGGCAACGAGCGATTCGGACGGCCGCGTAGTCCCGAGTTCCTGCTGCAGCCGGGCGAGTTGCTTGCGCGTCTGGCCGACGATTTCGGTGTGGTGGCGTTCGAACAGGGTGAAGTCGGAGATCCTCCACGCGCCGTGGTGCAGCGCGTGTGTGCGCTGCGCGGCCGGGATCGCTGCGGCGCCCTGCCGGACTGAGTCAGTCGCTGGCCAGCATGCGGCTGGCGAGTTCGGAAACGCCTGCATCGTCCAGCGAGTCGGTCGCAAAAACCCTGGCAGCCTCGATGCGGGTGAAGTTGCGATTCTGCGAGCGACGGTAAAGCGGATCGTAATGCAGGTCGATGAGTTCTCGGTACAGCGCATGCAACTCGCCGGCACGCGCGAGGGTCTTCCAGTGTTCAAGGGTCTCGCGGCTTTGCAGCTTGCTCAGATAATCCAGCCGGGCGCACAACTCGGCTGGATCGAACCCCAAGTACGCGTAGTCGCGGACCAGAAAATCCAGCCGTGCCTCGCGGTTTGCGTCGATCAGCACGCACTCGCCCTCGCGTATCCGCATGATCAGCGCTTCAGGGACATGGATGCGCCCGATCTTGCGACTCTCGGCCTCGACGAAAACCGCTCGATCCGGATCGAACGCCTTGAGTCTTGCGTAAAGACAGGTCTCGAACCACTTCTGGGTCGGCTGGGCGCGATCGGGCAGGGCGCCGAGCACCGACCCCTTGTGGGCTGCCAGATCCTCGAGGTCCAGGGTCTGAGCGCCCAGGCTGGCCAGCGCTTCGAGCACCCGCGTTTTGGCGCTGCCGGTCGGGCCGCACACCACGCGAAAACGGAAGCGGCCGGGCAACCCGTCCATCCCGGTGACCACCTCCCGACGCCAGCTCTTGTAGCCATCTTCCAGCTGGCAGGCATCCCAACCCACCATGCGCAACCAGGTGACGAAGGCACCGCTGCGCTGACCGCCTCGCCAGCAATAGACGAGCGGACGCCAATCCTTGGGTTTGTCATGGAAGCGCTCCGACAGATGGCGGGCGATGTTCTCGGCGACCATCGCGCCACCTGCGCGACGCGCCTCGAAGCTCGAGCGTTGCTTGTAGATGGTGCCGACGACGGCGCGCTGATGATCATCGAGCACGGGGCAGCTGATCGCGCCAGGAATACGGTCTTCGGCGAACTCGCTCGGGCTTCGCGCGTCGATGATCTCGTCAAACCCGGACAGCTGTGCTACGGTCGCAAGGCCTTTTTTCATAGTATTCGACCCGCCGTCCTGACGCGGGTCGTGACTGGCTGGATTCCATGGAAACAATCAAATTGACGCAATTCTCCCACGGCGGCGGCTGCGGCTGCAAAATCGCTCCCGCTGTGCTAGAGGAGATGCTTTCCGGGATACCCCCCGGCATCGTCCCGGCCGAGTTGCTGGTAGGCACCGACAATGCCGACGACGCCGCAGTCTACCGGGTGAATGATCACCAGGCGGTGGTCGCAACCACCGACTTCTTCACGCCCATTGTGGACGATCCATACGACTTCGGGCGGATTGCAGCCACCAATGCCCTGTCGGATGTATATGCAATGGGAGGCGAGCCCATCATGGCGCTGGCGGTGGTCGGCATGCCGCTGGACAAGCTGCCCCGCGCGGTGATCGGGCGCATCCTCGAAGGTGGCGCCTCGGTGTGTCGCGACGCGGCGATTCCGGTCGCCGGCGGTCATTCCATCGATGTGCTGGAGCCCATCTACGGGCTGGTCGGGCTCGGACTGGTGCACCCGCTACAAGTCAAGACCAACGCCGGGGCGCAAGCTGGCGATACGCTTTTGCTGACCAAGCCGCTTGGAATCGGCGTGCTGTCGGCCGCGCTCAAGAAGGGTTTGCTCGACGAGCCAGGCTACGACGAGATGATTGCCTGGACGACGCTGCTGAACCGGGTTGGCGCCAGGTTTGCGAAGCTGGACACAGTGCATGCGGTGACCGATGTGACGGGCTTCGGCCTGGCCGGTCATCTGCTCGAAGTCTGTCGTGCGTCCGAGTTGCGGGCCGAGATTTCGCTCGGAGCGACGCCCTTCATCGAACGCGCGGCCGCCTTTGCACAGAATGGCACCGCCACCGGCGCGTCGGCACGAAACTGGTCAAGCTACGGTGGGTCCGTGACGCTGGCCGACGGGGTCGAGGACTGGCAGCGGGTATTGCTGACCGACCCGCAAACCAGTGGCGGACTGCTGATTGCCTGCGACCCGGCTGCGGTCGATGAGGTCCGGGAACTGGTCAGGGAGGTCCAGAACACCGAAGCACACGTCATCGGTCGCATGGTCGAGGGTGAAGCCGGACTTTCGGTGAGCGTCTGAGCGGGTCAATCGGCAGCTGATGTCGCCGCGGGCTCCAGCATCGGCAACAGGTAGTCCCAAACGGTGTCGAGGATGATGTACTGGGCCTCGGCGTTGGGGTGTATGCCGTCCGGAAGAAACATTTCCGGACGCTCGGCGAAACCTTCGAGCAAAAAGGGCAGCAGCGGCACGTCATTGGCGTCCGCGACGTCCCGGAAGGCCTGCTCGAATCGGCGGTTGAACGCCGGGCCGTAGTTCGGGGGCATACGCATGCCCACGAGCAGTACTTGGGCGCCCACCTCCTGGGCTGCCCGGATCATGGTTTCGAGGTTTTCGGCCATCAGCCGCGGCTGAAGCCCGCGCAGACCGTCGTTGGCGCCCAGTTCGAGAATGAAAAGATCGGGCTGGTGTTCGGCAAGTGCGGCCGGCAGGCGGGTGAGGCCGCCGGAGGTGGTCTCGCCGCTGACGCTTGCGTTGACGACCCGATGCGCGAAACCTTCTTCCGTCAGACGCGTCTGCAACAGCATGGGCCATGCTTGCTCGATGCGAAGCTGGTACCCTGCGGAGAGACTGTCGCCCCACACGAGGACGGTGCCAGCCTGGGCGGCGCCACCTAACAGAACGAACGTAAAGAAGATGGCTATGGATCGAAGCAACATCGGGATGACGGTTCCAGTGATAAAAGTGTCGGACTTGGCCAAGAGTGTGCCCATGCGAGACGGCAGCGGCAAGCTGGACATCCTGGAGGGGGTGTCGTTCAGTGTCGGGGCCGGCGAATCGGTCGCCATCGTCGGCGCGTCCGGCTCTGGCAAATCGACACTGCTGGGATTGCTCGCGGGGCTGGATGTTCCCAGCCAGGGCTCGGTCGAGATCCAGGGGTTCGACATCTTCCGGCTCGACGAAGACGCCAGGGCCGCGCTGCGCGGCGAGTCGGTGGGCTTCGTTTTCCAGTCGTTTCAGCTGTTGCCGGCATTGACCGCGCTCGAGAACGTCATGCTGCCACTTGAGCTGACCGGGGTTGACGATGCCCGCCCGGTGGCGGAACAGTGGCTTGGCAAAGTCGGGCTGGCGAATCGGATTCACCACTACCCCAAACACCTTTCGGGCGGCGAGCAGCAGCGTGTGGCGCTGGCCCGTGCTTTTTCGGTAAATCCCAAGCTGTTGCTGGCGGACGAACCGACCGGCAACCTCGACGCAGCGACCGGTGCCGCGGTCATAGAGCTCATCTTCTCGCTCAATCGCGAGGTGGGGACCACACTGCTGTTGGTGACCCACGACGAGGCACTCGCGCGCCGCTGCCAGCGCATGATGCGGATGCAGGCCGGTACCCTGCGCGAGGAGACTATGCTCGTCGAGGCCGAGTGAGCCCGGTCTGCCGGTGCCATCGAGATGGATTTGTAGACACAAAGGAGGAAGCCGACATGAAGCGCTTAACGTGTGAAAGTCGCCGCGGCGACTCACCAAGCTCCCGCTCCCCTGCTCGCGGGAGAGGGGTTGGGGGTGACGGAAACAGTCATGGCGGCTTTCATGACCTGGGGCGGACTGATTCCATGACCGTTAGCAACAGGATTGATGCTCATAGCCGTAGTCGCACTGTTCGCGGGTAGTGCGGTTGCGCAACATGCTGATCACCATCATCAAGGTCACGCGCATGCGATCGACCGCACCGCCACCGACGAGCCGGCCTCCACCAGGGCGTTCCGCGAGATCAACGACCGCATGCATGCCGATATGGACGTGGCATTTACGGGCAACGCGGACATCGCGTGGCCGCATCTGCGCTCGAGCGCTCGATCAAGCCAGCGCCACAGTCCTTGGAGCGGCCCCTCTATCTTCATGCCGACGCGCTCGAGACGCCCGAGACCGCAGTCGCCACGCTGCGCAAGAAAAAAGCGAACTGAGCACCCGCGCCCTCCTCAAGGTCGCGGCATGAATCTCAGCGCCGCCTGGGCTGCGGCGGCGCCGGAGCGCGCTGCGGACTCCATGGTTGCGGGGTAGGGCGAGTCAAGATAGTCGCCGGCCAGCCAGAGTCCGGGTATCGGCGTCTTGATGTCGGGGCGCAGCAATCCTGGACGGCACGCAATCGTGGCGCGCTTCTCCACGACGCTCAGTACCCATTCCGGCGACGGCAGGCGGCGACCCAGTTCACGCTCGAGCTGCTGGTGGATGGTGATCTCCAGGTCCTCGCGACTCAGTTTCTCGTACTCGCCATGGGCACTGATCACGCAGGCGAGCAAGCCGGCTTCACCACCCAACTGGCCCCGGTCGAACACCCATTGAGCCGGGCCGTCGGCCAGCATCAGCATCGGCGCCGGCAAGCGCACTGTCTCGCCCAGCGCGTAATACACAGTGGTAATCGGCTCAAAGGGCAGTGCCTCGATCTGTTGTGCGAGCCGTTCGCAGCCGCCAATCGAACGCAACAGGGGCGGTGCATGGTAGGGGGCGGTGGCGATCACCGCTTGTTCGAACAACTGTTTGGTCGGATGGTCGCAGGCCAGCTTGAATCCACCCTCGACCCGTTCGATCGCTTTCACAGCGGTGCCGGTGCGTAGCTTTCCCCGGCGAGTCGCCAGATAGCGGGCCGCCTGCACCGGGAACAACTCCGAGAGATCGACCCGCGGGATGAGCAGCTCGCTCGCACCCGAGTGCGCCGCGACGCTGTCGCGCAACACGTTGGCAAAGACCTGCGCGGACGCATACTCGATGGGCGTGTTCAGCGCCGCGACGCACAGCGGTTCCCAGATCCAGGCCACCGCATGCGGCGTCTGCGCGGTTTCGTGCAGCAAGCCGGTAACAGTTTGCTCCGGCGGCAAGCGAAAGCGCTTGCGTTTGAGGGCCCGGATGAGTCTCACCACCGCGAGGCGGTCGGCCCAGTCCAGGCCCCGCGCGCGCAGCAAACCAAGCGCCAGATGGAAAGGCGCCGGCAGTTCGGCTGCTCGCAAGTGAAAGCGTCCGGGTGACTCAAGTGTGAGCGGCAGCCGTTCCAGCACCTTGGGGGACACCCGGCACTGACGCAGAAGGCGGGTGAGCTCGGTAAAGGCGCCGATGAGGATGTGCTGACCGTTATCGACCCGACGACCGTCCCTGGTAAGCAAGCGGGCACGTCCTCCGAGCACATGGGAGCGGTCGAACACCGTGACCTGAACGCCCTCGGCAGCCAGGTCCACTGCACACGCCAGTCCGGCATACCCGGCGCCAATGATTGCCACCGACTGAATCATATCGTTCTCAAGCCCGCATCCAGGTGGTGCCGGCGATCCACACCTTGCGCAGCGGCGTCAGCGAGGTGCGACGGTCGAGCACCATGAAGTCGTCGCGCACGATCTCGTCGAGCAGCGACCGGTAAATGGCGGCCATCACCAGGCCGGGACGCTGGTTCTTGCGATCGATCTGCGGCAGCTGGGCCATTGCCTGGTCGTAGAAACCATAGGCACGCTGCGCCTGAAAGTGCATCATATCGACGAACCGCTTGCTGCGCCGGGCCTCGAGAAGATCCTCGGCCGCTACGTTGAAGCGTTGCAGTTCCTCCACCGGCAGATAGATCCGCCCGCGGCGGGCATCCTCTCCGACGTCGCGGATGATGTTGGTCAGCTGCAGCGCGATACCCAGGTCATGCGCGTATTTGAGGGTCTGCCTGTCTTCGAAGCCGAAGATACGAGCCGCAAGCAGGCCGACCACGCTTGCAGCCCGGTAGCAATAGAGTTGCAGCCCGCGGAAATCGGCGTAGCGGACATGGTCGAGGTCCATCTCCATGCCGTCGATGATTTCCTGCAACTGTTCTCGGGGCAGGTCGTAGACCGGAACCACCTCGCGCAAAGCGAGGCCCACCGGATGGGTCGGCGCACCGTCGTAGATGCGGTCCACCTCGTCGCGCCACCAGCCGAGTGTCGTCTGTGCGAGCTGCGGGTCGTGGCACTCATCCACCACGTCGTCGACCTCTCGACAGAACGCGTAGAGGGCGGTGATCGCCTGCCGCTTTTCGGGCGGCAGGAAGAGAAAGCTGTAGTAAAAGCTCGATCCGCTTTTCGCGGCCTTGTCCTGGCAGTAATCGTGCGGATTCATGTCTCGGTGCCCTTGACCGTTACCGGGCATGTGGATGACTGGAAAGCGAGCGCACGCCACAGGAGCCGAGCCCAGTCCCCGCGTCCGAGCGTTGGCCGCCGCCGGAACACGTCGTGGTCCGACGCCTCGATCCGCTCGAGAATTCGCAGGCCGCCACACACGACAAACCGCAACTCCAGCCCGATACGGCCTGGCAGCATGGTCGCCAATGGCGCGCCAGCGAGCATCATCTCACGGGCGCGTCCGACTTCGAAGCGTAACAGCGCCCGCCAGCAGTCGTCGCAGCGCCCGACGGCGATGTCGTCCTCGCTCACGCCGAAGCGCGCGAGATCCTCGGCGGGCAGATAGACCCGGTTCTTTCGCCAGTCTACTGCCACGTCCTGCCAGAAGTTGATCAACTGCAGGCTGGTGCAGATCGCATCCGAGCGAGCCAGCGCATCGGCCCTGGCCTGTCCGTAAAGATGGAGCAACAGCCGTCCGACCGGGTTGGCCGAGCGGCGGCAGTAATCCAGCAGCTCATCGAAGCTGGCGTAACGGGTCTTGACCACGTCCTGGCTGAACGCATCGAGCAGGTCCCGCATTGGCTGCAAGGGCAGGGCGAAGCGCTGCACGTTGTCCGCAAGTCGCGAGAAGATCGGTGCGAGCGACGGATCGACGAGCGGACGTCCGGACTCGATCGCGTCCAGCTCCGCCCGGTAGGCGTTCAGGGCGGCAAGCCGCTCCTCGGCGCTCGCCGCTCCCTCGTCCGCAATGTCGTCCGCGCTGCGCGCGAAAGCATAGATCGCTTCCACCGGTTCGCGAAGGCGCGCCGGCAACAGGATGGAAGCGACAGGGAAGTTCTCGTAGTGGTCGACCGGCATCGGTGTGGATAAGCGTATAGCGGTCGGGAGTATAGCGAATCCGGGTCGGCCGGTATCAGCGGGCGAAGTGCCGCACGAAGTTCGCGAGAGTCCTGCCTGAGCACTCGGTCGAGACCGGCGCGCATCGAGCGATCAGTGCGTCGGCCTCGTCCGGGTGGAAATAGCCCTCGGCCCGGTAGATCCGGATGCGCACGGCGAAGCTGTCGCCATCCGCTTCCGGGTGAAACTGCGTCGCGCAGATCCGATCTCCACAACGGAGCATCTGTGCCGGGCAGGCGTCACCCTCGAGCAAGTGTGTGGCGCCGTGAGGCAGGGCGTCCTCCCCCGACGATCACATCCGAATAGACGGACGGGTCGAGGGCCTGGGGCAGGTCGGATTGGTCCAGACGGATGCGCGGCCACCTCGGTTTCGGCGCACAATTGCGAGATCAGGAGTGGTTTCATTGGAGCAAGGGGCCGGCGCGGCACCCTGCGCACAGCGTGGTACGCGGCCTTCGTTGGCCGCAGGGCTTCACTGCCGGCGTCGCTCAGTCCGAACTGGAACGCTTGCCGGCAGGCAATATCAGCGAGACAAAATGAAGCGCTGATTGACGATCTGGCTCAGGTCGGGTGGTCGGCGGTCACGCTCGGTCGCGGCGAGTACCTCCCGATAGTAGGCGTCCATAGCACGCAACACGTCCCTGCGGCTCACCATGCCGAGGAGCTCATCGTTCTCGACCACGGGCAGATGGCGATAGCCATGCACCGCAAAAATCGACGCCAAGGCAAACAGGTCGGTGCCGGGTGCGACACAGACCGGATGACGCCGCATCACGGTCGCCGCGGTCTGGACCGGACTCGGCGAACCAAAGAAGAGTTCGTCCGACAGGGCGGCAAGACAATCTTTCTCGGAGATGAACCCAGCCAGATATTTCCGATCGTTTCGCCGTTCGATGACCGGCGTGTTGGATGTGCCATGCTCGAGCAGCAACGAGATGACCGCTGACAACGACATATCCGGTGTCGCGGTACATAAGTGCTCGGTCATGAAATCAGCTGCGCTGGGGGTACGGATCGCTTCGCTCATTTTCCACCTCTATGGGCTACTCATTAATTTCCATCGTACTCCCGGTGTGGGGCCGAGACAATGGCAGCCGGATCGTGATGCCCGTCCGAGTGCCCTGGCTCGCTTGTGCAGCGTGCGCTATGCGATCATCGGGCACCAATTCGGCGCTGCCCGGTCTTCTCGACATGCTTCTACTCGACAGTCTCTGCAGGCGTTTCCGACCCGAAGCGGAACCGCTGTTCTCCGATGTTTCGCTGGCGATCGCGCCGGGCGATTGTGTCGCCATCATGGGCGAGTCAGGGGTGGGCAAGTCCACGCTGCTGAACTGTATTGCCGGGCTCGAGCCGATCGACGGCGGACGCATCCATCTGGAGGGTAAACGCCTCGACATGCTGGATGACGACGCCTGGGCGCTTGTGCGACGCAAGCGCTACGGATTCGTGTTCCAGGCCTTTCACATCCTTCCGCACCTCAGCCTCGCCGACAATGTCGCCTTGCCGCTGTGGTTGCTCGAGGTCGACACCGCCACCGCCAAGGCACGTGCGCAGGAAATGCTCGATGCCGTCGGTCTCGGCGGACGCGCCCAGGATGCGCCGGGCAAGCTCTCCGGGGGTGAACTGCAACGGGTCGCGATCGCACGTGCGCTGGTGCATCGGCCTGCGGTGGTGCTTGCCGACGAGCCGACCGGCAACCTCGACCCGGACAGAGCGGGCGACGTGCTCGCCTTGCTGCTCGATACCGTACGCAAGCTTGGCGCGGTCGGCATCGTCGTCACACACTCGCGACTCGCGGCGGCGCAGACCGATCGGGTGCTGCAACTGCGACGTGACGGACTGCACGCTTTCGACTTGCTTGTCTCATGACCGGCGCGCTGTTGCGGGTTTTCGTCGCCAGTCTGCTGGGACGCCGCCTGGCCGGGGTGCTGTCCCTGATCGCAGTGACATTGGGCGTGGCGCTGGGGCTGGCGGTGCAGATCATCCATGGCGCGGCGCTCGACGAGTTCGGGCGTGGCATGCGCTTGCTGGCTGGTGAAGCGGATCTGCAGGTGGTCGGCCCGCGTGCCGGCTTCGATGATGGGCTCTATCTCGACATCGCTCAACGTCCCGAGGTGGGGCAGGCCAGTCCGGTACTCGAGATCGAGGCGCGACTGCCCGGGCGCGAGGAGCGCCTGCGGATTTACGGCGTGGATCTCTTTCGTGTCGCGGGGGTGTTACCCACGCTGATGCCCGTGGCCGCAGAGGGCGAAGGACGCCTGCTCGGGCTCGAACCGGGGCGGCTGTTCCTGAGTGCTGCGGCGCGTGAAGCGCTCGGTCTGGCCGATGGCGAGCGGCTGGCAGTGCAGAGCGGTCTGCGCGAGACCGAGCTCCTGGTCTCTGGCGCGGTGCCCGGCGCGCCCGCAGGACAGACTCTCGCTGTTATGGATATTGCCTCGGCGCAGCAGGTGTTCGACCGCATCGGGGTGCTGACCCGGATCGATCTTCGTCTGGCTGAAGGGGTGCGTCGCGACGATGCCCTCGAGCGGCTCGCTGCGAGTTTGCCTCCGGGCGTCGCGGTGAGGCCGCCCGATGCCGGCGTTGCCGAGACCAGCGGACTCTCTCGCGCCTACCGGGTCAACCTGACCATGCTTGCCGGCATCGCCCTGCTGACCGGCGCATTCCTGGTGTTCTCCACCCAGTACCTGTCGGTCGTGCGGCGGAGCCGCGAACTGGCTTTTCTGCGGGCAATGGGCATGGCGCGCGGGCTGGTGATGCGTGGGCTGTTGCTGGAAGGTGCGGTGCTCGGCCTGCTCGGTGGTTTGCTTGGTATCGTGGCGGCGCATGGGTTGGCGGCGCTGGCGTTCGCGCTGGTCGGCGGCGATCTGGGCGCCGGCTACTTCGCCCATGTGACCCCTTCGGTGCGATTCATGCCGGGCGCGAGTCTGGTGTATCTGTTGCTCGGTGTCGCGGCCGGGGTTGCCGGCGCCTGGTTGCCCGCACGCCATGCCGCGGCGCAGCTACCCGCCCAGGGTTTGCGCGCGGGCAACGACCGCGAACTGCTCGCGGCCAGACCCAGATGGCGGTCCGCACTTGCCTGCATGGCGCTCGCTTTGCTCGCTTGCATTCCGGGGCCGGTGGGTGGGATTCCGGTGTTCGGCTACCTTGCGGTGGCACTCATTCTTGCGACGGCGGTGCTCGTCATGCCGGGGGCGGTGGGCTGGCTGGCGAGACCGCTAGCGGCTTCGACAGGCGTGCTCGCCCGGCTGGCAAGGGCCAGACTGACCGCTGCGCCCGGTCAGGTGGTGGTGGCCGGCGCCGGCGTGGTCGCAAGCGTGGCGCTGGCTGTGTCCATGGCGATCATGGTCGGCTCCTTCCGGAATTCGGTGGACGACTGGCTCTCCAAGGTGCTGCCATCCGACCTGTATGTGCGCGCCTCCTCGTCGGCGGCGAGCGGTTTTCTGGATGAGGAGGCGGTCGCGCGGATCGCCGCCACCGCCGGCGTGGCAAATGTGGTGCCGGTGCGCTACGACAGTCTGCGACTGGGCGATGCCGCGCTCCCGGTCACGCTGATCGCGCGACCGACCGATGGTGGCAATGCCTTGCCTGTGGTGCGCCGCGGACCGATTGCCGATGACGGGCGGTCTCGGGTCTGGATCACCGAAGCCATGGCCGATCTGCACCGGCTCGTCATTGGCGACGAGCTCTTGCTGCCGATCGCCGGGCGCGATGCGCGATTCGTGGTTGCCGGCGTCACGCGCGATTACGCGCGCCAGCACGGCGCGGTGATCGTCGAACTGGCCGATTATCGTCGCTTGTCCGGTGACGGCTTGACCAACGACCTCGGCGTGCACCTGGTGCCGGGCGCCGACGGTGACACTGTTGCCATGCGAATCCGCGAAACCCTTGGCGATCGCGTGGTGGAGATCTCGCTGCCGGCGCAGATTCGCGCGATCAGCCTGGAGATCTTCGATCGCACCTTTCTCGTCACCTATCTGATGCAGGCGGTCGCGGTGTTGATCGGTCTGTTCGGCATCAGCACCACTTTCGCGGCGCTGGCGACCAGTCGCGGCAAGGAATTCGGCATGCTGCGCCACCTCGGGTTGAGACGGCGTGACATCGGTCGCTTGCTGGCGCTCGAGGGCAGCCTCACCGCGGGCGTGGGTGTCGTCATCGGAACCCTGGCCGGCGGGGCGATTGCCCTGGTGCTGGTGGAAGTGATCAACCGCCAGAGCTTCCACTGGAGCATGGATCTCACGCCACCGGCAGGCCCCATCACCGGCTTCGCGATCACGCTGGTGATCCTGGCTGCGTTGGCGGCCAGGATTTCCGGTGCCAAGGCGATGCGTGGCAGCGCAGTGGCGGCAGTAAGGGAGGATTGGTGATGCGCTCCGTGTTATTGCTGATCTTCGCGCTCGGCGCTTCGCTTGTGGTGATCGCGGCCGAGCGCTATCCGCCTGTACTGCCGGACAAGGTGATCACGTTTCCGCAGGACACCGGTGCGCATCCTGATTACCGCACCGAGTGGTGGTATGTCACCGGCTGGTTGCAGGATGCGGAGGGCGTCGAGCGGGGCTTTCAGGTGACTTTCTTCCGGGTGCGGACCTTGCTGGGGGAGGACAATCCAAGCCGTTTCGCGCCGACGCAACTCGTTTTCGCCCATGCCGCCATCGCCGATCCGGATCGTGGCCGGCTGCTTCACGACGAACGGGTAGCGCGTGCGCTCGTACCCCTGGCTGGCGCCGAAGAGGGGCGCACCCGAGCCTGGATCGGCGACTGGTCGCTGGTGCTGCACCAGGCGGGGCACTACACCACGGCCGTGCAAGCGGCGGATTTCGGTTTCTCGCTGCGCTTCGAGGCACCCGAGGAACCGGTGCTCAACGGCAAGGCCGGCTGGAGCCAAAAGGCACCGGACCCGATAAATGCCAGTTATTACTACAGTCGTCCGCAACTCGTGGTGAGCGGCACCCTGGAAATCGGCGACAAGACGCATGCAGTGAGCGGGCATGCCTGGCTGGACCACGAATGGTCGAGCGAGATCCTGCCCGAAGACGCGTCGGGGTGGGACTGGATCGGCGTGAACCTGCACGATGGCGGCTCACTGATGGCCTTCCAGATGCGGGATCTCATCGGCGAGGCGATGTTCAATGCCGGTACGCTGGTCGAACCCGGACGTGCACCGCGGAGCTTCTCGCCCGATGAGGTGCGCTTTCAACCCCTACGCTGGTGGGTTTCACCCCGCAGCGGTATCGCTTACCCGGTGGCCTGGAAAGTTGAAGCCGGCACGCGGCGTTTCGAGATCGAGCCGCTGATGGACGACCAGGAACTCGACGGTCGGATCTCCACCGGCGCGATCTATTGGGAGGGAGCAATCCGCCTGCTCGAGAACGGCCGCGAGGTCGGCCAGGGTTATCTTGAAATGACCGGATACGGCGAGCGTTTGCGAATGTGAAGCCGTGTATAATCCGCTGCGTTGCACGCTCCGGCCGTGTTGCCGGCGCAGTGCCCAGATGGCGGAATTGGTAGACGCACCAGATTTAGGTTCTGGCGCCGCGAGGCGTGGAGGTTCGAGTCCTCTTCTGGGCACCAGCAACAACTGGTGACGTTTTCCACGGCGCATCACACTTACCATCCCTTAGCGGACCGCTCTCTTGAACCCTTCGCCGCATGCCTCTGTCCATGCACACTGAACGCGAAGGGCGGTGTCGCGCCGTCACCTTGTCGACCCTCCGATGCCTGCGCGTTGACGGATCGACTGCCCAGAACAATCGAATCGACTGACCAGATGATTTCTCGAATGTCCTCCGCGCGTGCGGTCGGCACGCTTTTCGTCGTAGCGGCCCTGGCCGGCGGCTGTGCGACACCTCACGAGTGGCTTGCACCCGACTCCTTCGTTACCGAGTCCAGGCTGGTGGCCGAAGTGGACCGGCTGGAGCACCGCCTGGAAGCGGGTGAGCGGCGAACTGCCGAGCAGGCCGCGGCCCTGGAGCAGCGTTTCGACGCACTTGGCGGTGCAATCGAAGAGCTGGGACGCACGCTTGCCCAGATGGAGGCCGCCGCCCGAGCGCGGGCTGCCACGCCACCCTCTCCACCGCCTGCCCCGGCAGCGGCCAGCGAACGCATCCCGGACGACAAAATTGCCTTGGGAAGAGTCGAATGGGTTGGTTTGCCGACGCTTGGAACCTACCTCAAGGCGCGTATCGATACCGGCGCCAGTCTGGCGTCCTTGTCGGCGACCGAGATCACCACCTTCGAACGTGACGGACGGGAGTGGATTCGCTTCCGTCTCGGGCTGACACGCGAGGACGTGGCGGTTCAGGCGGCGCGTGACGCGTGGTTCGAACTGCCGGTGCGCCGCTATGTGCGCATCGTGCAGGCGACTGGTGTCGAGCGTCGGCCGGTGATCAGTCTGCCCATGACGCTCGGCCCGATCGAGCAACAGGCGGAGTTCACCGTCAATGACCGTACCCGGCTCACCCATCCGGTGTTGCTTGGACGGCGATTCATGATGGATCTGGTGCTGGTGGACGTCAGCCGGACCTTTGTACACCCGCGCCCGGAGTTTCCGGGTGGCGAGCCGGCCGCTCGCGCCGTGCGCGACCAGTCCGACGAAGAAAGCGACGAGGAATAAGCCGTGTCGCGCAAGCCCTTCTACATCGTGGTGGCGCTCCTGGTGCTCATCGGCATCGGGCTCTCGATTCACCGTCACATCCAGTACGAAGTGCCTTTCACTCCGGGCGAGCAGCGAGCGGTATGGGAGGTCGAGGCGCAGGTCAGGCTCGAGGCGAACGGTGGTCCGGTACTCGTCGAACTGGCGATACCGATGAGCCAGCAGGGGTATCGCCTGCTCGGTGAGCATACTGCGTCATCCGGTTACGGCCTGACCTTTGTCGAAACCGCCGACTCGCGTGTGGCGCGATGGTCGATTCGCGCAGCACAGGGGAGCCAGCATCTCTATTACTCGGCGAGTTTTCTCGTGGCGCCCGGGGAGGCACGCGCGGACATCCCACTGCCGCCATTGCGCCAGGATCGCCTGTGGCAATCGCCTTTCGACACTGCGGCAGAGGCGGTGCTGACCCGAGCCTATCAACGTTCGGCCGATCCCTACACGCTGGCGAGCGAGCTTATCCGCGAACTGACCGGCCCCACTCAGGGTGAAAATGCCCGACTATTGCTGACTCAATACGATCTTCCCGAGTTGGTGGTGCGAATGCTCAACCAGGCAGGCGTGCCGGCCCGTGAAGTCAGCGGCCTGATGCTCGAGGATGGCCGGCGCCGGCAAAGCCTGGCGACCTGGCTGCAGGTGTATAAGGGTGAAGAGTGGGCGATTTTCGATCCCGCCAATGGGCATCAGGGCAAACCCGAGGGGTTGTTGTTGTGGCATGCGGGCGACGCACCGGTGCTGCAGGTCGAGGGCGGACGCCGGTCGAACGTGAGCTTTGCAATGATTCGGCAGATGCAGTCCGCTACCGAGAGCATCGCCCAGCGTCCGGCGGAGACCTCGTTGCTCGGACTTTCGATTCACAGTTTGCCGCTCGAAGAGCAGTCTTTGTTCCGCACGATTTTGCTGATCCCGATCGGTGCACTGATCGTGGTCATGCTGCGCATTCTGGTGGGTATTAGGACATCGGGCACCTTCATGCCGGTGCTGATCGCGCTGGCCTTTATCCAGACTACGCTATTGACCGGCCTGATTGGCTTCCTGCTGGTGGTCACGACCGGGCTCGTGATCCGCAACTATCTCTCGCATCTCAACCTGCTGCTGGTTGCGAGGGTTTCGGCGGTGATCATCACGGTGATTGCGATCATCTCGGTGTTTTCCGTGGTGTCATATCGATTCGGGCTGAATGCCGGGCTGACGATTACCTTTTTTCCGATGATCATCCTGTCATGGACAGTCGAACGGATGTCGATTCTGTGGGAAGAGGAGGGGCCGCGCGAGGTATTGATCCAGGGTGGCGGCAGCCTGCTGACTGCGGTAATCGCCTATCTGGCGATGACCAACCCTTGGATACGCCACATCACCTTCAATTTTCTCGGGGTGCAGTTCATTCTGATGGCCTTGATCCTGCTGCTTGGCAACTACACCGGTTACCGGTTGCTCGAGTTGCGTCGCTTCAAACCCATGGTTCGCAGGTAAGCCGGATGTGGGCCAAGCCTTCCGAGTTGCGGTCGCGCCACGTGATCGGCATGAATAGGCGCAACATCCATTTCATCTCCCGGTACAACAAGAGGAGCCTTTTTCCTCTGGTCGACGACAAGCTCAAGACCAAGCTGCTGGCGCATGAGTACGGGGTCACCAGCCCGGAATTGATCGGCACCATCACCTCCCAGTTCGAGGTGCGGCATGTCGCGGGACTGGTGCGAGAGCGTGCCGGTTTCGTCATCAAGCCGGCCAAAGGCAGTGGCGGCAAGGGCATTCTCGTGATCGAGGAGCACGCCGACGGTGTCTACCGCAAGCCGAGCGGCGCGACGCTGGGCATCGATGACCTGGAACGGGATGTATCCAATATCCTGTCAGGTCTGTATTCACTGGCGGGCTCGCCCGACGTGGCGATGATCGAATCGCTGATCCGGTTCGACGACAGGTTTGCCGACTACACCTACGAAGGGGTGCCGGATATTCGGGTGATCGTGTTCAGGGGCTATCCGGTGATGGCGATGATCCGGCTGTCGACCGCAGCATCCGACGGCAAGGCCAATCTGCATCAGGGGGCGGTGGGTGTCGGGCTCGACATTGCGACCGGGCGTGCGCTGTTTGCGGTGCAGTTCGACCGGCCGGTCGACGTCCATCCGGATACCGGCCGAAAGCTCGACAAGCTGGAAATTCCCGACTGGCACGGCCTGTTGAAGCTTGCCGCCGCCTGTTACGAGATGACCGGTCTGGGCTATATCGGCGCCGACCTGGTGATTGACAAGACTTACGGCCCGATGCTGCTCGAGCTCAATGCCCGTCCCGGTTTGGCGATCCAGATGGCCAACGGCGAGGGCCTCGGGGGCCGGCTGGAGCTGGTCGAAAAGCAGCCCGATAGTGTGGATGTGGATACCCGGGTCGCTTTTGCTGTCGCGCATTTCGGACGCCTGTGAAAAGTGTGTCGCGTACCTGTCGTATGCGTATGGCCTGGAGAGTCGGTAAGTGAATCCGACGAGTGAGGGTAACGAGACAGGGCGGGGGGTGACCTACGGCCTTGCGGCCTATGGCATCTGGGGCTGCTTTCCGCTGTTCTTCTCGCTGTTCGAAGGCATTCCGTCATGGGAAGTGCTGATCCACCGCATCATATGGTGCTGCGTGTTTCTGGTGTTGCTGGTGAGCGTCCTGGGGCGCTGGCAGCCGGTTGCCGACGCACTGGCTCACCCTGCACGGCTGGGGCGGGTATTCGCCTGCGCCTTGCTGATCGGCGCGAACTGGGCAATCTTCATTTATGCGGTCGAAACCCGGCAGGTGTTCCAGTCCAGTCTCGGCTACTTCATGACACCGCTGGTGAATGTCGCCCTCGGCATCCTCGTGCTCAAGGAGCGGATGGCGAAGCTGCAGGCATGGGCGGTTGGTCTGGCAGGTGGCGCGATCGCGCTCCAGTTGCTGTTCCTGGGGCAGTTGCCCTGGATCGCGCTGCTGCTGGCGCTGACGTTCGGCACTTACGGGCTGCTTCGCAAGCAGGTGCCGCTCGACGGACTGTCGGGCTTGTTCGTAGAAACCTTGCTGCTGCTGCCGGTCGGCTTGATCGCACTGGCCTGGCTGATCGGCAGTGGCGGCTCGCACTTCCTGGACAATGCCTGGCAAAGCAGCCTGCTGGTCGCCAGCGGCGTGGTGACCGCCTTGCCGCTGATGTTGTTCGCGGGGGCGACTCGCCGCCTGAGGCTCGCCACGGTCGGCTTCCTCATGTACATCAACCCGACCATGCAGTTTCTCACCGCTTTGCTGATTTTCGGCGAGACCCTCATTGGGGTTCAGCTGGTGAGCTTCGGGCTGATCTGGATCGCGCTGGCAATGTATTCGTGGTCCGCGTGGCAACAGCGCAGCCGCTGAGCCGCAAATCCATGTCAATCACCTGAGCCAGTCGATCCGGCGCGCGCCAGCGGGGCGAAAAAGTGCGTAGCTTGCATCCTGGGCCGGTCTTCTTTATGGTGCACTGCGACATTCCATGAATTCACTGAGGGCAGCGCATGAACAAGGAAACCAAAACGATCGAACTGGCTTTGCAGGGCGGCGGCGCTCACGGCGCGTTGGCCTGGGGGGTGCTCGATCGCTTGCTGCAGGAGCCCCGCCTTCACATCGAGGGCGTGAGCGGCACCAGTGCCGGTGCGATGAATGCGGTGGTCTTGGCCGACGGCCTCGAAGCCGGCGGGGCTGAGGGCGCACGCGAGCATCTCGCGCGCTTCTGGAAGACGGTCAGCGAAGCGGCGACCAGCAGTCCGATTCAGCGTGATCTGTGGGCCAGGATCAGCGGCGACTGGAGTCTCGACAACTCGCCCAGCTACCTCTTCTTCGATCATCTCTCGCGGGTTTTTTCGCCCTACGAGCTCAATCCGATGAACCTCAATCCGCTGCGTGACCTGGTGGCGGCCAATGTCGATTTCGAGCGGGTGCGTCGCTGCTCGAAGCTCAAGGTGTTCGTTACTGCGACCAATGTTCGTACTGGACGCCCGAAGGTATTCCGCTGCCCCGAGCTCAGTGTGGATGCGGTAATGGCATCTGCGGCACTGCCGTTCATGTTCCAGGCGGTCGAGATCGACGGTGAAGCGTATTGGGATGGCGGCTACATGGGTAATCCGGCGCTTTTCCCGCTGGTCGACGAGTGCGACGCCCGCGATCTGGTGCTGGTGCAGATCAACCCCTTCTATCGCCCGGAACTGCCGCGCACCGCGCGCGAGATCATCAACCGCATGAACGAAATCACCTTCAACGCGAGCCTGGTCAAGGAGTTGCGCTCGATCATGTTGCTCAAGCAACTGATCGACTCCGAAGGTCTCGAGCAGGAGCGCTACCGGGACATGAGGCTGCATCAGATCCACGCAGACGAGGATCTGCTAAAGCTGCAGGCTTCGAGTAAGCTTAACGCCGAATGGCCTTATCTGTGTCATCTCCGCGACCTTGGACGGGCGAGGGCGTCGCACTGGCTGGAGAGACACTGGAAAGACCTCGGCGAGCGCTCCAGCGTCAGCTTCGACTGGCTGCTCGACGATAGCATCAAGCCTGCGGGCGCGCTCGGGCAGAAGCAGCCATGATCGGCATGCTCGGCGTCCTGCTGGCCCTCGGGCTGCTGATTTTCCTTGCCTACCGGGGCGTGAGTGTGTTGCTGCTGGGGCCGGCGATGGCCCTGGTCGCCGCCTTGTTTGCGGTCGGCACCCCGCTGCTGGCGACCTACACTCAGGTGTTCATGAGTTCGGCGGGCAACTTCATCGTACAGTTCTTCCCATTGTTCCTGCTCGGTGCGATCTTCGGCAAGCTGATGGACGATAGCGGGGCGGCCGAAGCGATCGCCCTTGGTATCGTCGGCAAGCTTGGTCAGGAGCGTGCGATTCTCGCCGTCGTGCTCGCCTGCGCGGTGCTGACCTATGGTGGGGTTTCGCTGTTCGTGGTCGCCTTTGCGGTTTATCCGATCTCCGCTGCACTGTTCCGTCAGGCGGATATTCCCAAGCGCTTGATCCCAGCCACCATCGCGCTCGGCGCCTTTACATTCACGATGACCGCCTTGCCCGGCACGCCGGCGATCCAGAACGCGATTCCAATGCCGTTCTTCGGCACCACGCCGTTCGCCGCGCCGGTGCTCGGCATCATCACTGCCCTCGTGATGTTCGGCCTCGGTCAGTGGTGGTTGTCTCGCCAGGCCGCGCAGGCGCGTGTCGCTGGTGAGGGCTACGGCGAGCACGAGGATGCACAGCCCGTGTTCGACAAGGACCAGCGCGAGCGCTCCTCGGGCGAGGGCTTCGACGTGCTCATGGTGGCGCCGGAAGCACCGCCGCACGCTTTGCCGTCCTTCGCTGTTGCGATCTCCCCGGTGGTGCTGGTGATCGTGCTGAACTATGTCTTCAGCACCATGATCATCCCCGCGATGGACACCGCCTACCTCGCCGAGGCGCGCTACGGCGCGACAACGGTCGATTCGGTTCGCGGGGTATGGGCCATCATCTGCTCGCTGACTATCGCCTGCCTGCTGCTGCTGGCCATGACCTGGACCCGGCTCGCTGCCCCGAAACGTTCGCTTGACGATGGCGCGAACGCCTCGGTGCTGCCGATCTTCAACACCGCGAGCCTGGTCGGCTTCGGCGCGGTGATCGCCGCCCTGCCCGCCTTTGATCTCATCCAGAATTTCGTCGAGTCCATCGGTGGTGGCAATCCGCTGGTCTCGCTGGCGGTGGCGGTGAACGTGCTGGCCGGTGTCACCGGATCGGCCTCGGGCGGCATGAGCATCGCGCTGCAGACGCTGGGCTCCGATTACCTGGCGATGGCGGAGGTGGCGGGCATCGCCCCGGAACTGCTGCACAGGGTGACGACCGTCGCCACCGGGGGTCTGGACAGCCTGCCGCACAACGGCGCGGTGGTGACCCTGCTCGCCATCTGCGGGCTGACACACCGTGAGGCCTACAAGGACATTTTCATGGTCGCGGTACTGTTTCCGATCGTGTCGCTGGTGTTGCTGGTGGTGTTGGGGAGTTTGTTCGGCGCTTTTTGAACGCGGACCGGGACGCGCGCCTGCAGGCGCGCCGTCCGCGCTCAGATCTGCAGTACTTCCAGCAGTTCGCGCTCGATGCGCACCACGTGCGCATCGAGCGACAGGCCCGGGCCGCTGAGCAAAAAGGTGTCCTCCACCCGCTCGCCGAGGGTGGCGATCTTTGCGGTGTGCAGCACGATGCCGTTGCGGGCCAGTACCTCGGCGACGCTGAACAGCAGTCCTGGACGGTCGGCGGCAGTGAGTGAAAGGATGTAGTGTGTGGCCGACTCGTCGGGTCGGATTCGCACCACCGGCGTGATCGGAAAGTGTTTAACCTGGCGCGACAGGCGACCCGCGCCGGGTCGGTCGGTCGGCGCATTCGAGCGCAGACGCTCGGTGAGTTCATGCTCGATGAGCGTCACGATGTCCCGATACTGCGCCTGGTTGCCCGGATCCTGCAGCATGAAGCTGTCCAGCGCGTAGCCGTGGCGAGTGGTCTGGATCTTGGCATCCAGGATCGAAAAGCCGAGCTTGCCGAAGAATCCGGTAAGCCGCACGAACAAGTCCTTTTGGTCGCGGGCGTACACCATGACCTGCAGGCCTTGGTCCTCCTCGGGCACCCGCGCCTTGACCACCGGTTCGTCGCTTGAGCTGCGGTAGCAGAGCGTGCGGGTATGCCACGCGATCTCTTCGGCCGAGTTGCGCATGAAGTAGACCTGGTCGAGCTGGCGCCACAGCTCGTCCTCCACGCCCTGGCGCAGGCCGTGGTAGCGGAGCAGGCGCCGAGCGTCCTCCTGGCGGTCGTCGAGTCCAACGGCCTGTTGGGGCGTCGCCCCGCGCAACAGGCGCTGGGTGGCGTAGAAAAGGTCCTCGAGAAGCTTCGCACGCCAGCCGTTCCAGACCTTGGGGCTGGTGCCGCGAATGTCGGCATGGGTGAGCAGGTAGAGCGCATTGAGCCGGCGCTCGGTTTGCACGGTTTCAGCGAAGCGGCGGATGGTCTCGGGATCCGAAATGTCCTGCTTCTGGGCAACGGCTGACATCAGCAGATGATGCTCGACCAACCACACTACGAGGTCGCGATCTTCCCGGTCAAGCCCGTGCTGGTCACAGAACACACCGGCATCGACCATGCCGAGCTCCGAGTGATCGCCACCGCGGCCCTTGGCGATATCGTGGAACAGCGCCGCGATGTACAGCAACCACTGCCGGTCGAAACCCAGCATCAATCGGGTCATGAGCGGATACTCATGGGCATGCTTGCCCATCGTGAAACGCCGCACGTTGCGCAACACCATGAGTATGTGCTGATCCACGGTATAGACGTGGAAGAGGTCATGCTGCATCTGGCACAGGATGCGACGCCAAGGCGGCAGATAGTGGCTGAGGATGCCGTACTGGTTCATGCGCCGGAAGGCATGCACCACGCCACGACGCTGCTGGAGGATTTCCGTGAACAGCGCCCGGTTTGCCGGATCCGCGCGAAACGCGGCATTGATGCGCTTGCGGTTGAGCCACAGGGTGCGCAGTGTCCGGGCGGTCATGCCCCGCAGTTCAGGGCGTTGCTGCAGCAGCAGGAAGCACTCGAGCATCGCCGACGGGTGCTTCTCGAACACGTGGTCGCTGCGCACATCGAGCAACTCGCGCACCATCTGGAAGCGCTTGTTGATGACGATGGCCGCACCACCGCTGTCCGGCGAGATCACCGTGGCGTAGTTCTGCAACAGGATGGTGTTGATCTGGGTGAGCTTTTTTGCCGTCAGGTAGTAGCGTTGCATCAGCACTTCGGACGCCCGTTTGGCGGGGGTCGCGCTCACTCCCATGCGCTTGGCGAGGCTCTCCTGATGGTCGAACAAAAGCCGGTCCTCACCGCGCTCCGTGAGGTAGTGCAGACGAATGCGGACATGCTGCAGGAAACGCTCGATACTGCGCAGTTCGCTTGCTTCCTGGCCCGTGATCAGTCGTTTCCGGGCAAGCTCGCGCCAGTTATCGCCAAGACCGGCGGCACGGGCGATCCAGCCCAGCATCTGCAGGTCGCGCAGTCCGCCAGGGCTTTCCTTGCAGTTGGGCTCGAGTGCGTAGGGGGTGTCCTGGTATCGCGCATAACGTTGCTCCTGCTCCAGGCTCTTGGCCTTGAAGAAGCTGCGCACATCCAGCATCTCGCGAAAACGCCGGGCAAAATCGTCGAACAATGGCTGATTGCCGTGCAGCAAACGTGCCTCGAGCAAGTTGGTCTGGATGGTGATGTCTTGTGCGGCGACATCGAGGCATTCATCCAGCGTGCGGACCGTCTGGCCGATCTCCAGACCCACGTCCCACAGCGCGCCCACCATCGCAGACAAGCGGCCGCGGGTTTCTTCATCGGGCGCAGACGGCAGGAGGAACATCAGGTCGACGTCCGAGTGCGGGAACAACTCGCCACGTCCATACCCGCCTACCGCCAACAAGGCGACGCTGTCGGGGATCAGGTGTGCCTGCCGCAGCGACACGATACAGCGGTCGACGAGGGCGGTCCGGCCGTGCAGCATGCGGGAGGTGGATGGGTGCGCCTCGTAGGCCTCGCGCAAGGCCGCGCTGCCCTTGGCCAGGTCTTGGCGGATACGGGCGATGACATCGCGGTCGGGCTGGCGCTGCGTCTCGCTCATGGGCACTCAGGCAAACAGGTGATCGAGGCCGAGGTTCGGGGGAGGCGGTGGACATTTGGGCGAACGCGTCAACACCTCGACGCCGTCCGCAGTCACAAGAATGGTGTGCTCGTATTGCGCGGACAGGCTGCGATCCCGCGTGACGATGGTCCAGCCATCGGGTAACTCCGAGATTGCAGCCTTGCCTGCATTGATCATCGGTTCGATCGTGAAGGTCATGCCTTCGGTGAGTTCCACGCCGGTCCCCGCTTTGCCATAGTGCAGCACCTGGGGTTCCTCGTGAAATCTGGCCCCGATCCCGTGCCCGCAGAATTCACGAACCACCGAGCACCCGTTGCCTTCGGCATGTTTCTGGATGGCGTGGCCGATGTCGCCCAGGCGAGCACCCGGCCTCACCATCGAGATGCCGAGCCACATCGACTCGAAAGTGACCGCGCAAAGGCGCTTGGCCAGTATGCTGGCGCTGTTCTCGCCGCCCACGATGAACATCCGGCTGGTGTCGCCGTGGTAGCCGTCCTTGATGACGGTGATGTCGATATTCACGATGTCGCCCTTCTTGAGCGGCTTTGGCCCGGGGATGCCATGGCAGACCTGATGGTTCACCGAGGTGCAAATCGACTTTGGGTAGGGGTCGTAACCGGAAGGCGCATAGTTAAGCGGGGCGGGAATGGCTTGCTGCACATCTACCATGTAATCGTGGCAGAGGCGGTCGAGTTCTTCGGTGGCCACCCCGGGTTTGACGAAGGGCTCGATGTAATCGAGTACCGCCGCCGCGAGCCGCCCGGCGAGGCGCATTTTCTCAATTTCTTCTGGGGTCTTGATCGTGATGCTCATTGTCGTTTTTCGAAGGTGCTGCCGCCCGCTCCTTGCCCCTGTGGCGCGTTGAGCGTGGCGGTGCGCGATTGGTTGGCGATGTTAGAGGCTAGCGCATGGCGTGATGGCAGGCAAATACAAGCACACCGAGCGCTCTCAGCCTGTGCCAGACCACGAAGCTTGAGTATACGTGTGTTAGCCCGCTATAATCACTGGCTTGTCTGCCCACTTGGGCGGACAAAATCCACACGCCGGGTATTTTCCGAAATTTTCGCGAAAGGGTCCGTTCGTTGCCGGCAGTTCACCGGCAGCGCGGTATGGGGGCGATAGCCCGTGTCCGGCGGCGGTCAAACCCTTCAATTCGGAGTATTACATGTCTGTCACTATGCGTCAGATGCTCGAAGCAGGCGTCCACTTCGGTCACCAGACCCGTTTCTGGAACCCGCGCATGGCCCCTTATATTTTCGGCCAGCGCAACAAGATCCACATCGTCAACCTCGAAAAGACCATGGGCAAGTATCTCGAAGCCATGGCTTTCGTGCGTAAACTCTCAGCCAACCGCGGCAACATCCTGTTCGTCGGCACCAAGCGCCAGGCGCGCGAGATCGTCGCCGAAGAAGCCAGTCGCGCCGGCATGCCGTTTGTAGATGAGCGCTGGCTCGGCGGCATGATGACCAACTTCAAGACCGTCAAGCAGTCGATCAAGCGCCTGAAGGAAATGGAGGCGATGGTCGCGGACGGCACACTCGAGCGCCTCTCCAAGAAGGAAGCCCTGATGGCGACCCGCGAGATGCAGAAGCTGCAGAAGAGCATCGGCGGCATCAAGGAAATGGGCGGCCTGCCGGACGCGATGTTCGTCATCGATGTCGGCTACCACAAGATCGCCGTGACCGAAGCGCAAAAGCTCGGCATCCCGGTCGTCGCGGTGGTCGATACCAACCATTCGCCTGAAGGCATCGACCACGTCATTCCGGGTAACGATGACTCCTCGCGCGCCATCCGTCTGTACGCTCGTGGCGTGGCTGACGCGGTGCTGGAAGGCCGCACCATGGCCCTGCAGGACATCGTCGCGGCCGGCACCGACGAATTCGTGGAAATAGAGGAAGAAGAAGCTTCCGACGAAGAGCAGGCCTGAGCATGACCTCATCCCGGATGAGTGTCATCCGGGGTCGAGTCGATTCATTGAACCGAAACGAATACCAGGAGTAAACATGACTGCGATTACCGCAAGCATGGTCAAGGAACTGCGCGAAAAGACCGATGCGCCGATGATGGAGTGCAAGAAGGCACTGACCGAGGCCGGCGGCGATATGGGCAAGGCGGAGGAGATTTTGCGCGTCAAGCTCGGCAGCAAAGCCTCCAAGGCCGCATCCCGCGTCACCGCCGAGGGCGTGGTCGGCACCTTTGTGTCCGCCAATGGCAAGCTGGCGGCAATGATAGAGCTCAACTGCGAGACCGACTTCGTCGCCAAGAACGAGGATTTCCTCGCATTTGCCGCAGGCTTGGCCGAACTGGTCGCCTCGAGTAACCCGGCCGATGTGGCTGCGCTGTCCGAACTCGACTACCGGGGCCAGACGGTCGAAGCCTTTCGTACCGAGCTGGTCGGCAAGATCGGCGAAAACATGACGATCCGCCGCTTCTCGCGGATCGAAGCCAAGGGCGCGGTGGCGAGCTATGTACATGCCGGCGCCAAGATCGGCGTACTGGTTGATCTGGTTGGCGGTGACGAGCAGGTCGGCAAGGATATCGCGATGCACATTGCGGCCTCCAAGCCGAAGGCGCTGGATGCGTCGGGCGTTTCTCAGGATCTGATCGACGCCGAGCGTCGTATCGCGATAGAAAAGGCTCGTGCCGACAACAAGCCTGAGGCCATGCTCGAGAAGATCGCCGACGGCACGGTGCAGAAGTTCCTTAAAGAGGTCACCCTGCTGGCCCAGGTCTTCGTCAAGGCCGAGGACGGCAAGCAGACCATCGAACAACTGCTCAAGGCCAAGAACGCATCGATTGCCGGCTTCACGCTGTACACCGTCGGCGAGGGCATCGAGAAGAAGGTCTCTGACTTCGCTGCCGAAGTGGCCGAACAGGCTGCCGCTGCTGCTGCCAAGGCCTAAGGAGCAAGAGATGTCCGCCGCCTACAAACGCATCATGCTCAAGCTCTCGGGCGAGGCCTTGATGGGCGATGATGCTTACGGCATCAACGAGGATGTCGTCACCCGGATCGTGTCCGAGATCGCAGATGTGGTGCGGCTCGGCGTCCAGGTCGGGGTGGTGATAGGCGGTGGCAACATCTTTCGCGGCATGAAGGGCGCAGCATCCGGAATGGATCGTGCCACTGCGGATTACATGGGCATGCTCGCTACGGTCATGAACGCCATGGCCTTGTCGGACGCGATGCGGCGGGCCGAGCTCGAGGCACGCGTGCAGTCCGCGCTGCGCATCGACCAGGTGGTCGAGCCTTATATTCGCGGTCGTGCGATTCGCCATCTCGAAGACGGGCGTGTCGTCATCTTCGCCGCAGGCACCGGCAACCCGTTTTTCACCACCGATACCGCTGCAGCCCTGCGCGGCTCGGAGATGGGTGCCCAGATTGTGCTCAAGGCGACCAAGGTCGACGGCGTCTATACCGCCGATCCGAAGAAGGATCCCGCGGCCCAGCGCTACCACCGCATCAGCTTCGACGAAGCGATCAGCCGTAACCTGAGTGTGCTCGATGCCACCGCGTTTGCCCTGTGCCGAGACCAGAAACTACCGATCAACGTGTTCTCCATCTTCAAGCCCGGCGCGCTCAAGCGCGTCGTAATGGGCGAGGATGAAGGCACGCTGGTTCATTCCTGAGGATTCGACCATGATCAATGATCTAGCCAAGACCACCGAGCAGAAGATGCAAAAGTCGATCGAGGCATTGAAATCCGATCTAGCCAAGGTGCGCACCGGCCGCGCCCACACCGGCATACTCGACCATGTAATGGTCGAGTACTATGGCAGCATGGTGCCGGTCAATCAGGTCGCTAACGTGACCTTGATCGACGCCCGCACCATCGGTGTCCAGACCTGGGAAAAGCCCATGCTGGGCAAGGTCGAGAAGGCGATTCGCGACAGCGACCTTGGCCTGAACCCCTCGAATCAGGGTGAGATCATCCGCGTACCGATGCCGCCACTGACCGAAGAGCGTCGTCGCGAACTCACCAAGGTCGTTCGCGGCGAGGGTGAAACGGCCAAGGTGGCGATCCGCAATCTGCGCCGTGACGCCAATCACCACCTCAAGGAAGCGCTCAAGGAGAAGGATATCTCCGAGGACGACGACCATCGCGGTCAGGATCTTGTCCAGAAGCTGACCGACAAATACGTCGCCGAGATCGACAAGCTGCTTGCCGAGAAAGAGCACGAACTGATGCAGATCTGATCCGTCGGATCGGTTTCTTTCCCCGATTCGTACCGGAGGTGCATCATGACGGCCAGCCCGCACACAAGCTCCACGCAGGCAGTGCCTGAAGTCACGGATATCCCTAGGCACGTTGCCATCATCATGGATGGCAACGGCAGGTGGGCGAGGCAACGCCTTCTGCCCAGGGTCGCGGGTCATCGCCGTGGCGTGGAAGCGGTACGTACCGTGATCCGTGCCTGCATGGAGCGCGGCGTCGCCCATCTCACGCTGTTCGCGTTCAGCTCGGAGAACTGGCGTCGCCCGGCGGACGAGGTTTCGTTCCTGATGCAGCTGTTCATGCGTGCGCTGAAAAACGAAGTGCAGCGCATCCACAAAAACCAGATTCGCTTCCGCGCCATCGGCGACTTGACTCGGTTCGACGACAAGCTGGTCAGGCTGATTCGTGATGCCGAAGCGCTGACCGCGCAGAACGACAAGCTGACGCTTACGATCGCGGCCAATTATGGCGGTCGCTGGGACATCCTCCAGGCAATGAACAAGATCATATCGGCCCGTGAAAGCACGAATGATGCGATCACCGAGGATGAACTCGCGTGCGCATTGCAGATGAACTACGCTCCTGAGCCGGATCTTTTCATCCGGACCGGTGGCGAGATGCGCATCAGCAACTTTCTTCTGTGGCAACTCGCCTACAGCGAGCTCTACTTCACCGACACCCTGTGGCCGGACTTCGACGAGCATGCGCTCGATCGAGCCATTGAGTCCTATCAGGGGCGAGAACGCCGTTTCGGGCGCACCAGCGAGCAGGTGCGCACGGCCCGCGCGTCCGACGGTTCGATGAAGCGGCGCAGCCGCAGCACTGCAGGCGGTCATGCTTAAGCAGCGCGTCATCACCGCGCTTGCGCTGGTCACGGGCCTGTTGGTTGCTCTGCTGTGGTTTCCACAATGGGCCTGGCTCGGCCTGGTGTCGCTGATCTGCACAGTCGGTGCATGGGAGTGGGGCGGGCTGACCGAGCAGGGCGACGCAACAAGGGCGGGCTATGCGCTGGGCGCTGGCGCGTTGGTCCTCGCGCTCGGTTTCGGAGGCGGCCTGGGTGGCTTTGCAGGACAGACCTGGATTCTGGTTCTCGCCTATCTGTCGAGCATCGTGCTGTGGTTCGTCTTCGTGCCGATGTGGCTGCGCCGAGGCTGGGGGGTCGGAGCCCATGCGGCAATGCTCGTCGGCATCGTCGTGCTGGTTCCTGCCGCACTGGCCATGGCTCAACTTCGGGCTGTCGACGCGACGTTCATGCTGCTTGCGCTGGTGCTGGTCTGGGTGGCGGATATTGCCGCCTATTTTTCCGGTCGCGCCTTCGGCCGGCACAAGCTGGCACCATCGGTCAGCCCCGGCAAGACCTGGGAGGGGGTTTTCGGTGCGCTGATAGGGGTCATGGTCGTCGGCATCATCGGCTACACCCTCATGTTTTCGCAAACTCCTAGCGTCATCACGCTGTTCTGGCTGGTCCCTTTTCTTGCAGCCTACACTGGCCTCAGCATCATAGGGGACCTGCTCCAGTCGCTCGTGAAACGCAAGGCTGGCGCCAAGGACAGCGGCACGCTGCTGCCGGGTCATGGCGGTGTGCTCGACCGGATCGACAGCCTCACGTCCACCCTGCCGGTTGCAGGCCTCATCCTCGTCTGGCTGAACTGAGCCGACATGAAGATGAACAAGCCACGGCGGATTGCGGTGCTCGGTGCAACCGGGTCGATCGGCGGCAGCACGCTCGATGTCATCGCCAGGCACCCCGACCGCTTCGAAGTATTCGCGCTCACTGCGAACAATCGCATTGATCAACTCGAAGCGCTGTGCATACGTCACGTCCCGAAGTACGCGGTGGTTCAGTCGGGAAAGGATGCCGCCGACCTGTCGGCACGGCTTCGCAGCCGTGGCCTGGTGACCGACGTGATGCATGGTGTGGACGGTCTCGTGGAGGTTGCCGCGCATTCCGAAGTCGATGCCGTAATGGCGGCTATCGTCGGCGCCGCGGGCTTGCTGCCCACGCTCGCCGCAGCGCGAGCGGGCAAGCGCATATTGCTGGCGAACAAGGAAGCGCTCGTTCTCTCGGGGGCCTTGTTCATGGATGCGGTACGGGACGGCGGCGCCACGCTGCTGCCTATCGACAGCGAACATAATGCAATCTTTCAGTCGCTTCCTCCTGGGTACGATCGTGATCCGGAAGGGGCGGGCGTACGTCGAATTCTCCTCACCGCCTCCGGAGGTCCATTCCGAATCACTCCGATTGAGCAGTTGCACAGCGTGACGCCGGAGCAGGCATGCGCGCATCCGAACTGGGTGATGGGGCGCAAGATCTCGGTGGATTCCGCGACGATGATGAACAAAGGACTCGAAGTCATCGAGGCCCACTGGTTGTTCAATGCGCCTGCTGACCGGATCGACGTCGTGGTGCACGCGCAGAGTGTGATCCACTCGATGGTCGAGTACATCGATGGCTCGGTAATCGCCCAGCTGGGAAATCCCGATATGCGCACCCCGATTGCGAACGCGCTTGCCTATCCGGATCGTGTCGAAGCCGGTGTCGGCGCACTGGATTTGTTCCAGATCGGACGCCTCGACTTCGAGGCGCCCGATCTGGTGCGTTTTCCGTGTCTGCGCCTGGCCTACGACTGTCTGCGCGAGGGCGGGGCCGCTGGGGCGGTGCTCAACGCCGCGAACGAGGAGGGGGTGGCCGCCTTTCTCGACAAACGCCTACGCTATACCGCCATCCCGGGGATCATCGAACGCACGCTGGAACGCGCGTCGGACATGTCGGTCGAAACCATCGATGCCGTGCTCGACACGGATGCGCGCAGTCGGGCAATCGCCCGTTCCGAAATCGACAAACGGCAGTCTCAATGAATCTTCTCGATTACCTCGTCCCGTTCGCCCTCGCACTTGGCGTACTCATCTTCTTCCATGAGTTGGGGCACTACCTGGTGGCTCGTTGGTGCGGAGTCAAGGTGCTGCGCTTCTCCATCGGTTTTGGTAAGCCTCTGGTGAAATGGACCGCCGGGCGCGACCGAACCGAGTGGGTGATAGCGGCTTTTCCGCTTGGTGGCTACGTGCGTATGCTCGATGAACGCGAGGGCGATGTCGCACCTCAGGACCGCGCGCGGGCATTCAATGCGCAAAGCGTCTGGCGCCGATACGCGATCGTCGCGGCCGGCCCGCTTGCAAATTTCCTTCTGGCCATTGTCCTTTACTGGGGTCTCTTCAGCACCGGCACCGAAGAGTTGCGCCCGCGCCTGGCTCTCACGGAGGCATCCGCCACGATCGCCGAGCGAGGCGGGGTGCAGAACGGGGATCTCGTCATGTCGGTGGCCAGCGAGCCGGTCCAAAGCTGGAACGAACTGCGCTGGTCGCTTCTGCGCCATGCGCTTGACGGGCGGACGGTCGACCTGAGGGTACGGACGGTCGATAACGTCGAAACCTTTCGCCGCCTGGATTTCAGCGGTGTGCGTATCGACGATGGTCGCACCGATGTCATCGAACAAATCGGCCTGCGCCCCTGGCGGCCGCGTGTGCCGGCAGTCGTCGGTGAAGTGATGCCTGGCAGCGCCGCGGATCGTGCAGGCCTGCGCTCGGGCGACCGGATCATGTCGCTGGACGCCAAGCCGATCGATAATTGGCTGCAGTTGGTCGAATATGTTCGCGAACGCCCAGGGCAGGTCATCGATGCGATGGTCACGAGAGAGGGACGGGAAATCCGCGCCGAACTCGTACCGGATGCGTTTGCAGACAACGGGGAGCGCATTGGTCGAATCGGCATTTCGGTAGCGGAGCCAGCGGAAGCACGCGAGGCGATGTTCACCATCGTCCGTTATGGCCCGGTCGAGAGTCTGGCAAAAGCGGCCGTCAAGACCTGGGACACGAGCGTGCTGACGCTCAAGATGATTGGCCGGATGTTTACCGGCGACGTGTCCTGGAAGAACCTCTCCGGACCGGTGACGATCGCCGATTATGCTGGCCAGACCGCCAAGCTCGGATGGGCTCATTACCTGGGTTTTGTCGCCCTCATCAGTATCAGCCTCGGTGTCCTCAACCTCCTTCCGATCCCGGTGCTGGATGGCGGACATTTGCTGTATTATACGATCGAGATCGTCAAGGGAGGCCCGGTATCCGAGCGGGCGATGGCCATCGGCCAGCAAGTGGGTCTGGTCGCCCTTGTAATGCTCATGGCGTTCGCTTTCTACAACGATATCGCGCGGCTTTTTTCTGGTTGAACCCTCGATGAAACGAAAACTCCTGAGCGGGCTGGTAACAGCCCTTTTTGTTGCTGTACCCGCACTTGCCTTCGAGCCCTTCGTCGTCAAGGACATTCGGGTCGAGGGAATCCAGCGCACCGAAGCAGGCACGGTGTTCTCCTATTTGCCGGTGCGGGTCGGTGAGCCATTCACCGAAGCGCAGGCGGCAGACGCCATCCGCGGCCTGTTCGCCACCGGTTTCTTCAGCGATGTGCGTATCGAGGTCGAGGACGATGTGATCGTCGTCCTGGTGGACGAACGACCGGCGATTGCGGACATCAGCTTCACGGGGGTCCGTGAATTCGATCAGAAGGCGCTCAAGGACGGTTTGCGTGAGGTCGGTCTGGCCGAGGCGCGTATCTTCGATCGCGCTTTGCTGGAACGTGCGGAACAGGAGCTGAAGCGTCAATATCTGAGTCGCGGGAAGTACGCTGCCGAGGTCACGACCACGGTGACGCCGCTCGAGCGTAACCGGGTGGGGATCAACTTTACCGTGGATGAGGGTTCGGTTGCGAAGATCCGTCAAATCAGCATCATCGGCAATCAGGCGTTCAAGGATTCGACCCTGCTTGGTCTTTTTCAGCTACGCATCCCTGGCTGGCTGACCTGGTACACCAAGAACGACCAGTACTCCCGTCAAAAGCTTGCCGCCGATCTCGAAAACCTGCGCTCCTTTTATCTCGACCAAGGCTACCTGGACTTCAACATCGATTCGACCCAGGTTTCCATCACACCTGACAAGCGCGACATCTACATTACGATCAATGTCACGGAAGGTGAGGTCTACACCGTTTCAACGGTGCGCTTCACCGGTGACCTGGTGATTCCCGAAGAGGCGTACCAGCAACTCGTCGAACTGCGTCCTGGCGACATCTTCTCGCGAGAGAAGCTCACCCGCACCACGGCGGCCGTGATGGATCGCCTCGGTAATGAAGGCTACGCATTCGCCAACGTCAACGCGGCTCCCGAAGTGGATACCGAAAACCGCGAAGTGGCCTTCACGATTTTCGTCGATCCAGGTCGGCGCGTATATGTACGCCGGATCAATATTGGCGGTAACGTCAAGACGCGAGACGAAGTCATACGCCGCGAGATGCGCCAAATGGAAGGCGGCTGGTACGACGCGGCCAAGATCAATCGTTCGCGCAGCCGTGTTGACCGGCTCGGCTACTTCGATGATGTGAGCGTTCAAACGCCGGCAGTGCCGGGCACCACCGACCAGGTTGACGTTAACTTCACCGTGAAGGAGCGTCCCACCGGAAACCTGATGCTTGGCGCCGGCTTCTCGAGCGCAGAGAAGGTCGTGCTCTCGGGTTCGGTGTCCCAGGAAAACCTCTTCGGAAGCGGCAAGTCACTTGGCCTCGGCCTGAACACATCCAAGTCGGGGCGCACGTTCTCGCTCTCGTTCACGGATCCCTACTACACGATCGATGGCGTCAGTCTGGGCTACGATGTCTACCATCGGACCTTCGATCCGTCCGAAGTTTCGACGATCGCCCGCTACAAGCAGGTTTCGACCGGTGCCGGCCTGCGTCTCGGCTACCCGATCGGCGAGGATGATGCGATCAACTTTGGTCTGGCCGTGGACCGTACTCGCATCACGACCTTCAACGACAGCCCAATCGAATACAAAGACTTCTGTAGCGAGTACGGCTGCAGCGGTCCGGCAGGGGTCGGCTCGGTCACTGTGAACAGTCTCGTTGCTTCCGCGGGCTGGGCGCGCGACACACGGGACAGTTTCATTTACCCCCGTTCGGGTAACTTTCAGCGGATCTTCATTGACGCCGCGGTCCCGCCGGGCAAGCTGCGTTATGCGCGGGCAACCTACCAGTACCAGCACTGGTTCCCGATTCGCCGGGAAGAGGCCTTGATGCTCAACGGCGAGATCGCCTACGGCAAGGGTTATGGCGGCAAGACCCTGCCGTTCTACCGAAACTTCTACGCTGGCGGCATCGGTTCGGTGAGGGGCTTCGAAGAGGGTTCGCTCGGTCCGCGTAGCGACGACGATAACGATTCGCTCGGCGGTAACCGCCGACTCGTGCTGAACGCCGAGTACTATTTCCCGCTGCCAGGCTCGGGGATGGATCGCTCGTTCCGCATGTCGGTCTTCCTGGACGGCGGTAATGTGTGGGGAGAAAACCAACAGCTCAAGCTCGGCGATATGCGCTACAGTACTGGCGTCGGCGTATCCTGGAGTTCGCCGATCGGCCCGCTGAAGTTCAGCGTGGCCCAGCCGCTGAACAAGAAGTCGGGTGACGATACCCAGCGGTTCCAGTTCCAACTCGGCACGGTCTTCTGATCGCAGCCAACATTCCGTATCCCATGGAGGTTTTAGTGAAAGCCCGTCTCCTTCCCGTTCTCCTGGTTGCGCTTATCGGCTTCGGTGCCGAGTCGGCGTTGGCGCAGAGCAAGATCGGTTTTGTCGATTCCGACCGGCTCATGCGCGAGGCCGCGCCTGCCATGCGGGCCCAGCAGCGCCTGGAGCGAGAGTTCGAGCGCCGCGACCAGGAACTCGAACGCATGGCTAGCGAGCTCGCAACCATGCAGGACGAACTCGAGCGCAATGCGCTGACCATGGCCGAGGCCGAGCGACGCACCAAAGAGCGCGCGTTCAACGACCTGAGCCGCGATTTCCAGCGCAAGCAACGCGAGTTCCGCGAGGATCTCAATCAACGCCGCAACGAAGAACTCGCCGCGGTGCTCGATCAGGCGAATGCCGCCATCAAGCAGGTCGCGGAGCGTGAGCAGTACGACGTGATTCTGCAGGAAGCCGTTTTCGCGAGTCCGCGCATCGACATCACCGACAAAGTCATTCAGATGCTCACCAACGGTCGCTGACACCGCGAGATGTACCGACTGGACGACCTGGCCACCCGTTTCGGGGGAGAAATCTGCGGAGACGGCGGCACGCTTGTCGGTCGGGTCGCCCCCCTGGATGTCGCCGGCAACGGCGACATCGCCTTTCTGGCCAATCCGAAATACGTGCCACAACTCGGGGCCTGCAAGGCCAGTGCCGTCATCCTCGGCCCCGCTATGCGCGACATGACTGACCTGCCGCGTATCGTCGCCAGTGATCCTTATCTTTATTTCGCCAGGGTGGCGTCTCTGTTGACCCCTCCCACACGCCCGCCCGCAGGCGTGCATCTCTCGGCGACGGTTCTCGGAACAGTCGCAGCGAGCGTCAGCGTGGGTCCGGGTGTGTTCGTGGGCGAGGGCGCCCGGATCGACGAGGATGTCATCCTCGGCGCGGGAGCTTCGGTTGGGTCCGGTTGCCAGATCGGCGCAGGCACCGTCATCCATCCTCGCGCCACGATCTACCACGATTGTGTGCTCGGTGAGCGCTGCATCATTCATTCCGGAGCCGTCATCGGTGCGGACGGTTTTGGTTTCGCCCGACAGAAGGACGGCGCCTGGGTCAAGATTCCGCAAACCGGACGGGTCGTAATCGGATCCGAAGTTGAAGTCGGCGCCAACACCACCATAGATCGCGGCGCCATGGACGATACGGTGATCGAAAACGGTGTCAAGCTTGACAATCAGATACAGATCGCACACAACGTACGTATTGGGGAGCACACGGCAATCGCCGGCTGTGTGGGCATTGCCGGCAGCACCCACATCGGTCGCCGCTGCATGATCGGTGGCCAGGCTGGCATCATCGGGCACCTCGAAATCTGCGATGACGTCATCGTTTCAGCAGGAACGCTGGTATCCAAATCGATTCGCAAACCCGGCGTGTACACCGCGAGTCTGCCGGTCCAGCCGCACTCCGAGTGGGTTCGAAACTTTGCTCATCTGCGCCACCTCAACGCGTTGTCCGAGCGTGTGCGCTCGCTTGAACAATCAGCCAAGACCAAAGACAAGGCAAAGCCGTAAATGGACATCAACGAAATTCTGGGCTATCTCCCGCACCGCTACCCGTTTCTCCTCGTGGATCGGGTAATCGAAATCGAGGAGGGCAAGCGCATCGTTGCGATCAAGAACGTCACCATCAACGAACCGTTCTTCCCGGGGCACTTTCCAGGGCACCCGGTGATGCCGGGCGTGCTCATTGTCGAGGCCATGGCCCAGGTCGCAGCCTTGCTCTCGTTCAAATCAATGGGCGTGAAACCTGACGAAAACTCGGTGGTCTTGTTCGCCGGCATCGACAATGTCCGCTTCAAGCGTCAGGTCGTGCCCGGCGATCAGTTGGTATTCGAAGTCGAAATCCTTCAAAGCAAACGCAACATCTACAAATACAAAGGCATCGCCCGGGTAGACGGTCAGTTGGCCACCGAGGCCGAACTCATGTGCGCGCTCAAGACAAAATGACGATTCATCCAACCGCTATCGTGCATCCTGGAGCACGGCTCGGCAGCAATGTCGAGATCGGCGCCTATTCGATCATCGGCAAACATGTGGAAATCGGCGACGATTCCTGGATCGGCCCCCACGTCGTGATCGAAGGGCACACGCGGATCGGTCGCGAAAACAGGTTCTTCCAGTTCTGTTCCATAGGCGCAGCGCCCCAGGACAAGAAATACGCTGGTGAGCCGACCCGGCTCGAGATTGGTGATCGCAACACAGCGCGGGAATACTGCTCGTTCAATGTCGGTACGCCGCAGGATGCTGGCGTGACGCGCATCGGCAACGACAACTGGATCATGGCCTACGTTCACATCGCCCACGACTGTATGGTTGGCGACAATACGATCTTTGCCAACAACGCAACCCTGGCAGGTCATGTCAGCATTGGGGACTGGGCTATTCTGGGCGGGTTTACAGGCGTTCATCAGTTCACTCGGGTGGGCGCGCATGCTTTCTGCGGTGTTGGCACGGTCCTTCTTCAGGACCTGCCTCCGTATGTGACCGTCGCGGGCAATCCGGCCAGACCGCACGGCATCAACTCCGAAGGCCTGCGTCGGCGCGGCTTCAGCGCGCCAGCGATTGCGGCGGTCAAACACGCCTATCGTCTGCTCTACAGATCCAGTCTATCACTGGAGGACGCGCGGCAAGCCATTGAAGCGCTCGCAGCGTCCCAGCCCGAGGTGGTGCCGCTGGCCGATTTTATCGCGGATTCCCGACGCGGTATCGTCCGCTGAACTCGCCGCCCAAGCCGCCATGAAGATTCGCATTGCGATGGTCGCGGGGGAAACCTCCGGCGACTTGCTTGCCGCACATCTCATCCGGGCACTGCGCCAGCACTTGCCGGATGCCGAGTTCTTCGGCATCGGTGGGCCGCGCATGCAAGCCGAGGGTTTCGAGGTCTGGTGGGATTGCCAAAGGCTCGCGGTCCATGGCTATGTCGATGCCCTGAAGCGCTATCGAGAGTTGTCGAGCATCCGGCGCAATATGCTGGTCCGCATGAGCGAGGCACCGCCCACGGTTTTCGTTGGTATCGATGCCCCGGACTTCAATCTTTGGCTGGAGCAACGGGTGAAACAGGCTGGCGTGCCGGCGATTCACTTCGTGAGTCCTTCCGTCTGGGCCTGGCGGGGTGGCCGCATCAAGAACATTGCACGTTCGGTCAGCCACATGTTGTGTCTGTTCCCCTTCGAGCCCGAAATCTACGAACGCGCCGGCGTGCCCGCCACCTACGTCGGCCATCCGCTGGCCGATGTCTTTCCGCTGGAGCCGGATCGGCAGGCCGCACGCCTGAAGCTCCAGATCGCGCCACACCGGCCTGTGATCGCCATGTTGCCCGGCAGCCGTGAGTCCGAGGTACGCAACCTCGGGCGACTGTTCATCGATGCCGCAATGCTGCTCGGGCAACGCAGACCCGAGGCGCGGTTCATCGTACCGCTCGCTACACGTGAAACCCGCCTGCTGTTCGAACAGGCGATGCGCGACTCCCAGGTTGCACCCGAAAAGATCCGCATTCTTTTCGGCCATGCAACCGAGGCGATGACGGCCGCCGACGTGGTGCTTGTTGCTAGCGGGACCGCGTCGCTCGAAGCCGCTCTGCTGAAACGCCCGATGGTCATCAGTTATCGCATCGGCAAGTGGCAGTATCGATTGATGCGACACATGGCTTATCTGCCCTGGGTCGGACTGCCCAACATTCTGTGCGGCGAGCGTGTCGTGCCCGAGCTCTTGCAGGATGCAGCCACGCCTCAGGCACTCGCTGACGCACTCGACTGGTGGCTGAGGCACCCACAGGAGCGAGTTGCACTGGCGAGTCGTTTCACCGATTTACACCTGGAACTGCGTCAGGACACTGCGGGCAAGGCGGCACGAACGATCCTGTCCTGTCTTCCGGTCGAACAGGCCACTTCACCATGACTCACATCCTCCAGTCGCCACTCGTCTGCGGCGTCGATGAGGCGGGCAGAGGGCCGCTCTGTGGCTCGGTTGTGGCTGCCGCGGTGATACTCGACCCGCTTAGGCCGATTCCCGGTTTGGCCGACTCTAAAAAACTCAGCGCAGCCCGCCGGCAACATCTGGCGTCTCAGATTCGAAGCCATGCCATTGCCTGGTCGGTGGCTGAAGCGAGCGTAGCGGAAATCGACAGGCTCAATATCCTGCATGCGACCATGCTCGCGATGAAACGGGCGGTCCAGGGTCTATCCCCGGCGCCCGAGCGCGCTCAGGTCGACGGTAATCGCTGCCCAGCCCTGTCCATTCCAGTGGAGGCCATTGTCAAGGGTGATGCGACCGTCGAGGCGATTTCGGCCGCTTCAATTCTGGCGAAGACCGTTCGAGACGAAGCCATGCTCGCCCTGGATGCGCGCTATCCCGCCTACGGGTTCGCCCGCCACAAAGGCTATCCAACCGCGGCACATCTCGATGCCCTGAAACGCCATGGCGTGCTGCCTTGCTATCGGCGCAGCTTTGGGCCGGTTCGGGCGCTGCTTTCCCAGACTGAACTCTGGCCAGAGCCTTAGCGCGATGGAGGTAGTCACTTCGCGCGACAACCCGAGGCTGAAACGCTTGCGCGGACTGTCCCATTCAGCCAGGGACCGACGTCAGCATGGACTTACCGTGCTCGACGGCCCGCACTTGTTGCGTGCCGCACTCGACGCTGGGGTCGATCTGGTGGAGGTCTGGGTGTCCGACATGGGTCTAGCACGGCCAGAGATCGAAGCGTTGCTGCGACATCGCGCGGCTAATGTCGACGTCTTCTCGGTCTCGGACAGCGTATTCGCTCGAGCCAGCCCGGTGGATTCGCCAAGCGGCGTGCTGGCAGTGATGGCGCCGCTGCAGGCCTCACAGACGCCGGTCAAGCGCAACTGGCTGGTACTCGACCGGATTCAGGATCCGGGCAACCTGGGCACGCTTTTGCGCACCGCGGCAGCCGCTGGCGTCGGGCAGGCATTACTGACACCAGGCTGTGCACAGGCGTGGTCCCCAAAGGTGCTTCGCGCCGCGATGGGCGCCCATTTTGTCCTGCCGATTCGTGAGCAGGTAGACGCATTGGTGGCACTGGAAAGCTTCAGCGGCGAGGTGATTGCCACTGGTCTGCTACCTCGGGCCCACTCGATTTTCGAGACCGACCTAGGCCACGACGTTGCCTGGCTCTTTGGTGCCGAGGGAGAGGGCTTGTCCGAGGGCCTTTTCGCTCGGGCCGAACGTGTCCTGACGATTCCGATGAATGCTGGCTGCGAATCGCTCAATGTCGGCGCAGCTGCGGCGATTTGTCTGTTCGAACAGTACCGTCAACAGCTCACCCGCCGCTGATTCTGACAGGTGCGCGGTTTTTGCTAAGATTGCCGCGCAGGTAGCCGCAAACTCGGAAAACAATCCCCACCCGACAGCGAGAGTAGATAACACATGATTTTCGTCATTTCGCCAGCCAAGGCACTGGACTTCGATACCCCGCCCACGACCGGCCGCTGGACGCAACCGGACTTTCTTGATGAGGCCGAACGACTCGTCGGCATCATGCGTCGCCTGTCGCCAGCAGAGGTCGCGAAGCTGATGAGCCTGTCGGACCAGCTCGCCACGCTCAACGTGGCACGCTACGAGAGCTGGTCCCGACCGTTCAATACTGCGAACGCGAAGCAGGCGCTCTTCGCCTTCAACGGCGATGTCTACGAAGGCCTTGATGCCGGCTCGCTCAGCGAGGATGACCTGAGCTGGGCGCAAACGCATCTGCGGATTCTGTCGGGGCTCTACGGTTTGTTGCGTCCGCTTGACCTGATGCAGGCTTATCGTCTCGAAATGGGGACCCGGCTGGAGAACCCGGCGGGCAAGAATCTTTATGCCTACTGGGGCGCGCGTCTGACGGCGGCCTTGAACGCGCTGCTGGCGGCGGAAAAAGAGGCAGGCAAGGCTCCGATTCTGGTTAATCTCGCGTCGGATGAGTATTTCAAGTCGATCAAGCCGGCAAAGCTCAACGGGCGCATCGTCACGCCGGTATTCGAAGACTGGAAGGATGGTGGCTACAAGATCATCAGCTTTTATGCCAAGCGGGCCCGCGGGCTCATGAGCCGCTACGCGATCACGAACCGGGTTGACGACGTCGAGGCGCTGAAGGGTTTCGACCTGGAGGGCTATGCCTTCGCGCCGCAAGCCTCGGGCGAGGATCGGCTGGTGTTCCGTCGTCGAGTCGAGTGAAGCCATCAGTGCGAGAAGCAAACGCCTCGGGAAGGCGATGCTTCACCCGATTCTCGGGTTTCGGATGCACCGTCGCACCTGAGCAAGGGCGAGCGGCGAAAATCGCTATTCGAACAGGGTGAGGATACCGTCGAGACCGACATGGTCGAGGCGGCAGTCTGCTGCCGCGCGCAAGACCGGCTTTGCGCGATAGGCGACCCCGAAGCCAGCCGCGCTGATCATCGGGATATCGTTGGCGCCGTCGCCTGCAGCGATCACCTGTTCGGCTGTGAAGCCCTTGGCGTCCCGAATCCTGCAAAGATGTGCGGCCTTGGCTGCACCATCGACGACGGGGCCGCAAACCCTGCCGGTCAGTTTTCCTTCGTGGATTTCGAGTTCGTTCGCATAGGCCTCGTCGAAACCCAGGCGCTCCTTGAGTCGATCGGTGAAGTAGGTAAACCCGCCCGATACCAGCACAGTGTAGATACCGTTTTGGGTCAGATGTCGCAGCAGACGTTCGGCGCCCGGGTTGAGAGCAAGTCGGTGTTTATACACTTCGGCAAGAGCGCGCTCTGGCAAGCCTTCAAGCAGCGCGACCCGTTGCATCAACGACTGGGTGAAATCGATTTCACCTCGCATCGACGCCTCGGTGATCTGTGCAACCTCGGCCTTGAGACCCTGCATGTCCGCCACCTCATCAATACACTCTATGCTGATGAGGGTCGAGTCCATGTCGGTAATGAAGAGCCTGAAGTCGGACAGGCGACGCCCCGCTGGAACCCAGGTCCAGTCGAGACAGGCTTTCTCGCACAAGGCAGCCAGCCCTTCGGCGGGGTGGGCATCGACAAGGCGGAATCCACCCGGGTGGATCTGTTCGATCCGGCTCGCCGAGGTGATTCTGGCGACGGCCTTCAGCGCAACGCTGTCGACGTCGTTACCCTGTAAAACCAGATTCATGCGGGCACGTCCGCTCCGCGAGGTGCCTCACGCAGGACCTTGGCGGCACTGCGAATCATGTTCTCTGTGGTTTTCCAGTCCACGCAGGCGTCGGTCACCGAGCAGCCGTAGCGAAGCTGCGTCAGATCCTTGGGAATGGGCTGATTGCCGGCCTCGATGTGGCTCTCCACCATCATGCCGACGATCGAGCGATTGCCCTCGCGGATCTGGTGCATGACATCCTTCATGACCAGGGACTGTAATTCAGGGTTCTTCCACGAGTTCGCATGAGAACAGTCGATCACGATGTTCTTCGGCAGGCCCGCCTTGGAAAGGGCCTTCTCGGCGAGCGAAACCGATACCGTATCGTAGTTCGGTCTTCCGCCACCACCACGGAGCACGATGTGGCCATAGCGGTTGCCACGGGTACGCAGGATGGCAGTCTCGCCCTTGGGACTGATGCCCAGAAAGCTGTGCGGATTCGCGGCCGACAGAATCGCATTGATCGCCACGTCGAGATCGCCGTCGGTGGCATTCTTGAAACCAACCGGTGATGAGAGCCCGGAAGACATTTCGCGGTGGGTCTGGGATTCGGACGTCCTGGCGCCGATCGCAGTCCACGAGATCAGGTCGCCGTAATACTGCGGTCCAATGGGGTCGAGCGCTTCGGTGCCGGCAGGCAGACCGACCTCGTTCAAATCCAGCAGGAATCGACGGGCCTTTTCCATGCCTTCGTCGATGCGGAAGGAATCATCCATGTACGGGTCGTTGATGAAACCTTTCCAGCCGACGGAGGTGCGCGGTTTTTCGAAATACACCCGCATCACCAGCAGGATCTGCTCGGAGACCTCGTCGGCCAGCGTCTTGAGCCGGTGGGCATAGTCGAGACCGGCAACCGGATCATGGATGGAACAAGGGCCGAGCACGACGAAAATGCGCTGGTCCCGGCGATCGAGGATGTCGGCCAGCGCCTTGCGCCCCTTGAGCACGGTCGCGGCTGCGCGCTCCGACAATGGCACCCGGGACTGGATCTCGAGCGGCGACGGCATGTGGTCTACTGCGATGATGTTGAGGTTTTCGGTCTGGGCGATGCTCATCATTCGGCTCCGAGCGCTGCAAAATCATCGCATTGTACAGCGAACGCGTCATGAACTCCGAGCCTGAGGGTGAGCGTGGCGCATTCACCAACGCTTGTTCTCGACAGGCGCAAGGTCGTGCGCCGTGGGGCGGTGCGACCCCGCTTATCAGGGTTGCCCCGATTGACCGTAGCCTCCGACACGCATAGTTTTCAGCGGCTGGCGTGCGTCCCCGCAAGGCCAATCAATCCACGCTGATCTGGAGGTCAATTCATGCCCCCTCATACTGTTGTTTCGCCCGACGCGCTACGTGCCACACGTCGCCCTCACGCGCATGTCCCTCGAAGCGGACAATGGCAAGTGGCCGAGGTCGAGACCCTGTTCGCGCTTCCTTTCATGGACTTGGTGCATCGGGCCCATGGTGTGCATCGGGAGCACTTCGACGCCAACGAAATCCAATTGTCCACCCTGTTGTCGGTCAAGACCGGCGGTTGCGCGGAAGACTGTGGCTACTGCTCACAGTCGGCTCATTTCGACACCGGGGTGAAGGCGACCAGGCTGATGCCGCTCGCCGAGGTGGTGGAAACGGCACAGGCGGCGCGCGCGCAGGGCGCGACACGCTTCTGCATGGGGGCCGCATGGCGCACTCCCAAGGCGCGTGACATGGCGCGCATTGTCGAAATGGTGCGCGAAGTGAAGGCCCTCGGCATGGAAACCTGCATGACGCTGGGCATGCTTGACGCGACCCAGGCGGCACAGTTGCGTGACGCCGGACTGGATTACTACAACCACAACCTCGACACCGCGCCTGAGTATTACGGTCAGGTGATCAGTACACGCAGCTACCAGGAACGCCTGGAAACCCTGGCGAACGTGCGCGGCGCTGGCCTGCAAGTGTGCAGCGGCGGCATCGTCGGCATGGGCGAGACGCGCAGCCATCGTGCTGCACTGATTGCCGAGCTGGCCAATCTCGACCCCTACCCGGAGTCGGTACCGATCAATAATCTTGTGCCGGTCTCCGGTACGCCGCTGGCCGACAGCGCGCCGCTGGATCCCTTCGAGTTCGTGCGAACCGTCGCAATCGCGCGCATCACCATGCCTCGCGCCCGAGTAAGGCTCTCAGCCGGGCGCGAAAATATGGAAGACGCGCTGCAGGCGCTGTGCTTCATGGCCGGTGCAAACGCCATTTTTTTCGGCGACCGTTTGCTGACCACGCCCAATCCCGCTTCGGGCCGCGACCGTGCCCTGCTGCGCCGTTTGGACCTGCGCATCGTGGATTGATTGCTCTCGAGATCGAGCTTCCAGCCTCGAGGCTCAGATTGCGATCGCTTCGAGCGCTCGCGTGCGCCAGTCCAGAACCGCGGCCCGCACGTGCATGCGCTCCGCCATCTCCGGGAACTCGGCGCGGATCACATCAGAAGCGAAGCGGCACATGAAACGGCTTTTGAGCTCGGCCCGGGCCCGGTCGCTGCCGATCTCGTAGTAGGGCACCGTGGCGAGCAACAGGAAGCCGTCGTCGGGGATTCGGCCTCGTTGCATGTTGGCGTGAATGATGATTGCCGCCTTGCGAATGGGATCGGCGAGGTTTGGGCTGTAGGGTCCGATGATCAGCGCCCGGTTTGGCAAGTGCAACCAGTCGAAACCGCGCCCGATGCAAAGCATCCACTCGCGGTGCTCGGCATCGATCTCTCGTTTGGTCCGCCTGACCGACGCGATGTGCCCGAGATTGCCGGCAACGAGCGGGAGCAGATCCTTTCTTACCTGCTCGTGCATGTCCGGGAACAGGCGCCCGAGCAGAACCGGCATTGAAGGTTGGTCTCCCTCAGTGAGCGATGAAAGGTCCAGGGTTTCGCCATTTGCGCCGTGCAGCACGAGCGCATCGGCATCGGTTTCGAACCCGCACACCACAGGATAGACAGTGCCGTGTGCGCTCCCGAACGCAAACTCCAGTTGTGTCTTGACTTCATGCGCATGAGCGATCGCCGCATCCGTATCGTAGTCGAAACCGGCGCAGCCGCGCTTGGGATCGCCCATGGAGTAGTGATAGGTAATCAGCGTGAGCACCCGCCGACCCTCGCCGACGACGTGACCCACATGGTTCGCGTAGACCTCGCCGAGGTGCGGCCAGCCCAGATCGAACCGCCCACCGAGATTTCTGAAGGGCTGGATGATGCCGATCGGCGTGGCGGTCGCCACCGATAGGTTGATCCGGCCATCCATGCACTTGAACACCGAGATCGCGGTCGGATGCTCGGCGAGGTAGCGTTTCTGCGCCAACCAGGTCTCGGGGCTGCTGAATTCCACCGAATGCCGCCGGGCATGTTCGAACAACCAGTCGATACGTTCTTCGATGGGACGGGTGTAGTTATCCATGACGTCTCTCTTGCCGGTGTTCAGGCCTTGATCGCATCGATCATCTCGCGCACCGCTTGGCCGCGCTTGCGCAGGTCTGCAATCGCAACCCTCCTAACCAGACGGTCCGGGCCGACCATTCGGGTGGTCGGATCCTTCTGAATGAGAAAGATGACCTTGGCCGGGTCGATCGGTGCACCCGGCCCGAACTGGATCGAGAGCTGCGCGTCGGAAGCGTCCAGCTTGAGTACCTCGTAAGGGCTGACCATTATGCGCAGCCGGTGGGTTTCGAGCAGGCTCTGGGTTTGCACCGGAAGTTGGCCGAAACGGTCGATGAGCTCTTCCTGAAGCGCCCGCAGATCGGTTTCGGTCTCACAGTTGGCGAGGCGCTTGTAGAGCGTGAGGCGCTCCTGCACGTCCGGGCAATAGTCGCTGGGCAACAGCGCCGGGGTATGTAGGTTGATCTCGGAGACCACCTCCAGCGGCTGCGACAAGTCGGGTTCCTTGCCCGCCTGCAGGTCGCGCACCGCGCGCTTGAGCATTTCGGTGTACAGCGAGAAGCCGACTTGCTGAATCTCGCCAGACTGGTTCTCGCCGAGCACCTCGCCGGCACCGCGAATCTCCAGGTCGTGCATCGCAAGATAAAAACCGGCGCCGAGGTCTTCCATCAGGGTGATCGCCTCCAGCCGCTTCTGGGCGCCGGCGCTGGGCTTGGCATGGGCGTCAGTCAGGAGATAAGCGTACGCCTGATGGTGGCTTCGTCCGACCCGGCCGCGCAACTGGTGCAGCTGTGCGAGGCCAAAACGGTCGGCACGGTTGATGATGATGGTGTTGGCGGTGGGGATGTCGATGCCCGTTTCGATGATGGTGGTGCACAACAGCAGGTTGACGCGCTGCTGGGTAAACTCGCGCATCACGCGCTCGAGTTCGCGCTCGGGCAGCTGACCGTGACCGACGACGATACGTGCCTCCGGCACGAGTTCTTCGAGGCTCTGGCGCATGTTCTCGATGGTGTCGACCTCGTTGTGCAGGAAGTATACTTGGCCGCCGCGCTTGAACTCGCGCAGCACCGCCTCGCGCACAATCCCCTTGCTGTAGTGTTGGACGAAGGTCTTGATCGACAAGCGCCTCTGCGGCGGTGTTGCGATCACCGAGAACTCGCGCATGCCTTCCAGCGCGAGCCCGAGGGTGCGGGGGATGGGCGTTGCAGTGAGGGTCAGAATATCGACCTCGCTGCGCAGGGTTTTCAGCGCCTCCTTCTGGCGCACACCGAAACGGTGCTCTTCGTCGATGATGACCAGGCCCAGCCGTGCAAACTTGACGTCCTTCTGCAGCAGCCGGTGCGTGCCGATGATGATGTCCACCTTGCCTTCGGCAAGTTGCTGAAGGGCTTCGTTCTGTTCCTTGGCCGACTTGAAGCGCGACAGCTCGGCGATCTTGATCGGCCAGTCGGCGAAGCGATCGGAGAAGGTCTGCCAATGCTGTTCAGCAAGTAGGGTGGTGGGGGTGAGCACCGCGACCTGCTTGCCATCGACCACCGCGACGAAGGCCGCGCGCAGTGCGACTTCGGTCTTGCCAAAACCGACGTCGCCGCACACCAGCCGGTCCATGGGGCGTCCGGAGCGCATGTCGCCGATGACGGCGTCGATTGCGCCCTGCTGGTCGGGCGTGGTTTCGAAGCCGAAACCTTCGGCGAAAGCTTCGAGGTCGTGCTGCTTGAAATCGAAGCGGTGCCCGGCCCGGGCTGCGCGGCGGGCATAAAGTGCGAGCAGTTCGGCTGCGGTATCGCGTACCTGCATGGCCGCTTTTTTCTTTGCCTTCTCCCACTGGCCGCTGCCGAGCCGATGCAGTGCCACGCTGTCCGGGTCTGCGCCGGCGTAGCGGGTGATCACGTGAAGCTGCGACACCGGCACGTAGAGCTTGTCGCCGTTGGCGTACTCGAGATGCAGGAACTCGGTGTCGCCTTCACCGAGATCCATGTGGATCAGCCCCGCGTAGCGTCCGACGCCGTGCGCAACATGCACCACCGGATCGCCGGGTTTCAGCTCGGAGAGATCCCGCAGCCAGCCTTCCATGGTGGCCGCCTTGCGGTGATCCCGACGGCTGCGCACGCGCGCAGTGGTCGCGTAGAGTTCCGTCTCCGTGACGACGGCAATGCCGGGCACCTTGAGCAGGAAACCGGCTGACAAGGGGCCGGTCGTGAGCGAGAAACCACTTCCGGAGTCGATGAACTCATCGAAATCGCCCACGGCATCCGGCTTGAGCCCGTATTCGGCGAAATATTCCACCATGGTTTCCCGCCGGCCGGCGGATTCGGCCAAGGCCAACACCCGCCCGTCCCCCGCAGCCCAGTCGCTCGCCAGAAACGCTTTGAACCGATGCAAGGGGTCGTCAGCCTTGCGGTCTACCGACACATCCGGCAGGGCGCTCGCGAGCGGCTCCCCCTCACCAGTGGCTTCGGCGACGAGGAGGCGGGGGCGCACCCCGAGCGCGAGATAGAAGTCCTCCTGGGAGAGAAACAGTGTCTCCGGCGGCATGACTGGCCGGCTGCGGTCACCCTTGAGAAAGTCGTAGCGCGAACGCGTGTCACGCCAGAACTCCTCGATCGCCTTGGGCACGTCATGATGCAGCACCACTGCGGCATCGGCAGGAAGGTAGTCGAACAGATGCGCGGTGCTTTCGAAGAATAACGGTAGGAAGTACTCGATCCCGGGCGGCGCGATACCGTTGGAGACATCCTTGTAGAGGGTTACCCGCGACGGGTCACCCTCGAAGGTCTCGCGAAAGCGGCTGCGAAAGCGGGTGCGTCCAGCCTCGTCCAGCGGAAACTCGCGCGCCGGCAGCATCCGGATTTCGGGCACCGGATAGACGGTGCGCTGGCTATCCGGATCGAAGGTCTTGATGCTCTCGACTTCGTCGTCGAAGAGGTCGATCCGGTAGGGCAGGGCTGCGCCCATCGGGAAAAGGTCGATCAGGCCGCCGCGCACCGAGAACTCGCCCGGACTGACGACCTGGGTCACATGGGCATATCCGGCGGTGGCCATCTGGGCGCGCAGACGCTCGACGTCCAGGGTTTCGCCCTGTTTGAGAAAGAAAGTGTAGGCGGCGAGAAACGCCGGCGGCGCCATGCGGTAGAGCGCGGTGCTGGCCGGCACCAGCACGATGTCAGTCTGCCCCTGAGCGAGCGAGTAGAGCGTGGACAGGCGCTCGGAGATCAGGTCCTGATGTGGAGAAAAGCCGTCGTACGGCAGCGTCTCCCAGTCGGGCAGCAAGTGGGTGCGCAGTGAGGGCGCCACCCAGGCGAGTTCGTCATGCAAGCGCTGGGCGTCGAGCGGGTTGGCGCAGATGACGATCTGCGTGCGGCCATGACTGGCCAGCGCCGCCAGAGCGAGCGCGTCGGCCGAACCGGCCAGGGACGGAAGTCTCGTTTTGCCGCCTTTGGCGGGAAGCTGCAGACTGGCGAACAGGGGTAGCATTGGGCTGAGTCTTTCGGGCATTGCGCAGGGTCGTGGTCGATACGGCCAGGAAGAGGGCAAACTTGCCCACCAAAGCGGTCAAGGTCCGGGATTATCGTCGATCCGGCCTGCACTGAGCTAGCAGCCTTTACCTTGAACCGCGGTTGAGCTTTTGCTGTGCGCATTGCCGGTGGCGCTCGACCTCACAGTCGGTGCGCTTTCCGGGCCGGCGCGTGTATTTGGGCTTGATGGTGGTGTTGTGCCGCGAAAAAATACGGATGTTCATAAACTTAACCAAAATAGCCGTGCACGAACCAGCCCCGGGATGTTCTGAGGTCGCGGAAGATCCACAGCCGTGAGGCGTCGGGGGCGCGGGCGACGTAGTAGTCTCGGAGGACTTCTTCGCCGTCCCACCAGCCGGTTTCAATACGCTCCGGGCCGGCTTCGATGCAGAAAGCCTCGACGCCTTGCAGCGGCCTGGGCTGAGGCAGCAGCCACAGCGGGCGCTTGCCGGGCAGGGCTGGATAGTCTGCACCGGGTTCTGCACAGCGCCAGGCTTTTTCCGGGCGGTGGTCGGGCCAGGTGCGCAGGGCGTGCACCGATTGGGCGCCAAAACGGGCGCGCAGGCGTTCCAGCAGGTGGCCGGCGGCCTCGTCGTCCTGCGTCGGATCGCCGAAGAGGTCGGCGGAGGCTTGCTGGATTTTGAGCGTTCCCTCGGCTTCGAGGCGGAGGGTTTCGACCGGTGCGGCCAGTGTGGTTACGGCGAGTCGCTCGCGTGCGATGGTCAGCCAGCGACGTTTGTCCTGGGTGGGTGCGGCGGCGATGATCTCGAGCTTGCTCGTGGGATGGCGTTCATGCTCGAGATGCAGCATGCATTGGTCGGTCGCGGCGTGGCCTGCCTTCAGCCAGGCGACGAGATCGGTGAACAGGCGGTCGCAGGCGAAGAACAGGGGCTCGACGTCCTGTGTCGGGGCAGGGAGGTTGATGTGCACGGAAAAGCGCGCGGGCGGGGTGAACCAGCGGCGTGGGTCGGGGGTGTAACCCTGGGCCCGGGCCAGGGCGTCGAGCACGCTGCGGGCCTGTCGGCGGGCCAGCCCTTCGCGCGGCAGGGTCTGCAGTCGGTCGATAGTGTCGATGCCGACACCGGCCAGCAGTTCGATGACCGACTCTGCAACCTCGGTGCCGCAGGCCAAGGCCTGAACCGGCAGCTTGTCCAGCACCTTCTGCCAGCCGGCGCGAGGCCCGACGACGAGGCCAGGGACGTAGCTTGCCAGCCAGTGGGCGGCCAGCGGGGTTGGTGCAGCGGCATGAACGACGGCCAGGCCAAGCTCCTGGCATGCTTCTGTTGCCTGCTGGACGATGGCCCGGACGTTGCCGAAGAGCTTCAGGCAGGATGACACTTCGATGAGCGCGGTGTCGGGTGTCTGGAGGCTGACCGAGGGTGTGAATCGGCATGCCGTGATGGCGAGCGTGTTCAGCGCTTCGCGTTCCAGTGCCGGGTCGCACGGGCGCAGTTCGAGTTGCGGCGCGGTCGCCAGTGCGTCGGTCACGCCGGTGCCGGCTCTTACGCCGAGCGCCTGCGCCGCCGCATTGGCCGACAATAGACGCGACCCCGGGCCTGAGACCGCCAACGGACCGGATTCAGGCGCAACGCGTGTAATGGCCTGGAGCGGCAGATCCGGCAGGGTTAGGGCGATCCACAACATGGGTGTAGACGTTGAGATTGAGGTGTATGGCGTCGGGGGGCGGAGGCCCCCGACGCGTGTGAAAGCGAACGCGCAGGCCCTCGAGGCGGGGGTAGTGCTGCAGGCGGAGGGCGGCCGGGGGGGCCAG